>JAUWOG010000052.1 GCA_030612305.1 Armatimonadota bacterium
AACGGCGAACGGTAAACGCAAAAGGCCACGGCATTCATGAACGGCATCCTCGGGCTGGAAGCGGATAACGCGGGAGGACGCTGTGCGTCCTCTTCGCGTTATCACCTGAGCGTGGCAAACGACGCCACGCTCAGGCCGAGCCACCCATTCATGAATGATGCGTCCAACTGGAAGGGCAGGGCAAGCCACAGGTTGGTAAATGATGCGGCCCAAAACGCACGGAGCAAGCTCAAGGCCCTTTACCCAGTGATTCAGGAGTAACAGTGCCCTAGAATGGCGAAGTTCGCGAATGATATGGGTCAGAAGTCGTTGAAGGCATTGACGACCTGGCCAGTCTCGATGGACTCCCATGCGGCGGCGATGACGGCCATCGTCTTCGCGCTTTCGACGACGCCCGGGACAGGCTCGAGGTCGTTGTCGAGGCAGTCCTGAAAATGGCGCATGTAGCGGATGACGGCAGCGCCAAGCCCGTAGGCGCTGAGGTCGGTTTCAGGCTCGAAATCGGCGACTAACGGCTTGTGGTCAACGAGCCTGTCGAGGACGACGCGCACCTGGCCGGGCTCGTTATCGGTGAACTCAGTCTGCAGGCTCCCCTTCGTGCCGTAAATCCCGATCTGCATCATCGGCGTCGGCGGATGGATGATTCCATAGAGACCGGAGACACGTCCGATGACGCCGGACTTGAACTTGAGGTTGAGGAAGAAGTTGTCCTCGAGCGGGTAGCCCTCGACGAGGTGTCCCCTGATGGCGATGGCGTGCACGGTGTCAATGTCGCCGGCGAAGGCGCGGACGGCATCCACGGAATGGCAGCAGCCGCCGTAGAGGAAATCCTGAGGCACCTCCAGCCGCCAGGGGGTGGCCTCGAAGACTGAGCGGAGGTCGTGGACGTAGTAGCTCTCGATGGCGATGAGCTCGCCGAGGTCGCCGTCGTCGAAGAGCTGTTGCGCCATGTAGAACTGGCGGTCGAAGCGCATCGTCTCGCCGACGAGGAACTTGACCCCGTGCTCGCGGACGAGGTCCACCAGCCTCGCGGCCTCTTCGAGGGATGTGACCATCGGCTTGGTGCAGACGACATGCTTGCCGGCCTCGATGGCGGCGGCACAGTGGTCGGCGTGGAGATAGTCCGGGGTGAAGACGCAGACGACATCCACGTCATCACGTCGGGCAAGGTCGCAGTAGTCGAGTGTGCCGAAGGGAATGTCGAACTGCTCCATGCAGCGGTCGAGGGTTTCCTGGCGGTGTGCGCAGACGGCCTGGATTCGGTAGCGGAGGTCGGGCTCGTCTTTCAGCAGGGCGAAGGTCGAGGCCATGTTCGTCGGCGACATGCCGATGATGCCCAAACGGATTGTCTCGCTTGCCATTGTCTGATACCTCGCTCTTGTGCGTTATTCCATGTGAGTTGATTGGCCTGCGCTATTCGCCAAGGGATTGAGAAAGGCGGCGGGCCGGCCGAGCTACGTGATGGTGAGCGTGGGCCGGCCGCAGTGCGGTCGTGAACGACACGACCGCCCTTCGACGCGGCCCCTCCATACGACAAAGGCGACGGCATAGATGAACGGCGCAATCTTGGATTGCGCGAGGGACTTTGCCCTTGGCAAACTCCACGGCAGACAGGATGCCTGTCCTCCAACGGCATATAACATACGGCAAAGGCAACGGCCGCGAGCTGGAAGCTCGCGCTACAGGGCCTGAAAAAAACGCCATGACGCGGGCTAGTTCTGTGCGCCGGTGTGCGGTTCGAGTTTGGCTTTGAGTTCGGCGGCTATGGCGGGCTCCTGGTCGTAGATGTTGACGCGCTCTCCGGGATCGTTGATGAGGTCATACAGCTCGTAGGTGCGGGTGCCGGCAACCGGGTCGGTATTGAGGATGAGCTTCCACTCAAGCGTGCGAACGCAGAAGATGCGGCGCTCATCGCCGGCGATGGCCTGCCATCCGGCGGGCATGGTCTCGGCGTATGCTTCCGGGCGGAACTCGTCGGTCTCGCCGAGGATGAGCGGGTAGGTGGAAGCGCCGTCGTGAGGCAGCGAGAGGTCGAGGCCGAGGATGTCGAAGATGGTGGGCATTATGTCTATCTGGGAAACCTGCTGAGCTATGACTCTGCCGGTCGGCAGCTTCTGCGGATAGCGGATGATGAGGGGGACCTTGAGGCACTCGTCGTAGAGCGTGCCCTTGAGGTTGCATGAGGTGTGGCCGACATGGCCGCGCTCGAGTAGCTCCTCGCCGTGGTCGGAAATGATGACTATGAGCGTGTCATCGAGCTGGTCAAGCTCTTCGAGTTTGGCAATCCAGCGGCCGACCATGTCGTCGAAGACCTTGAGTTCGCCGTCGTAGAGGGCGCGTATGCCGGGGGCGTCCCGGGGCTCGAACTCGATGATTGCGGTGCTGCGTTCGTGAGCCCCCTCGCCGTCGCCGATGGGGTCCTCGCGGCCGGCCTCCATCGCCGATTGCACGTCGGGGGGATGGAGGATCATACGTGTCCTGACGGTATCGAGGCGTTGGAGTGTCTGCGGGTCGGGGCGGAAATCGTCGTCCACGAAGAGGTCGTAGTAGTGCTGCGGGGGGTCGTAGGGCAAGTGGGTGGGATACGGCTGGGCGAAGAAGAACCACTGTGCGTGACGGTTGTGCTGCATGTATTGGGTGAGGTCTTCGGCGTCGCGGGGAAAGCCAAGCGGCTGCCAGCGCGTCACAAGCTCGCCGTCTATGAGGAAGCCGTTGTCTCCGAGGAGGTGGAGGGGGGTGCGGTGGCCCTCCCAGAGGCCTTCGTTCATCCAGGCGTTGTAGTCGAAGGGGCTCATGAGGCCGTGTGTGGCCGTGGTCTGGCCGGTGATAATGGAGACTACCGGCGGGAAGGTGTGTGTGGATACGGAGATGCAGTTGTCGAAGCGCACACCCTCGCGCGCGAGACGGTCGCAGTTGGGTGTGGTGGGCTTCGGGTAGCCATGGCATGACATGTGAGCGGGGCGCACGGCATCCTCAAGTATGACGAGTATATTCATTTCTTCACTCCACGCTACGTGTCTGACTGCTCTGTGTCTTCATCGCCGCGCCAGATGTTGCTGGGTCTATCGGCATACTTGAGGGCCTGGGCGACGATGTCCACGCCGACCGCGTCGCTCCAGGCCTGGAGGAGTCTCTGTGTCAGCGGGCCGGGGACCTGCTTCATCGGCACGTGATTCACCTGCGACAAGGGGAGTATGCAGTATGAGGAGGTCGTCCAGAAGCCCTCATCGGCGCTATAGACATCGTAGAGTGTGAGGTCGCGCTCGACTACGGGAATATCGAGTTCGGCGGCCAGTTCGATGACCATGCGGCGGCTGATGCCCTCGAGGGTGTTGCGGGGAGTTGCGGTGTAGAGAACGCCGCCTGAGGCGATGAAGAAGTTGGCGCCGGTGCCCTCGGTGATATAGCCGTCGGTGTCAAGGAGGAGAGCGAAGGCGTCAGGATTGACAGTGTGGGCCTCGAGCTTGGCCATGAAGTAATGGAGCCGGAAGCGGGTCTTGCCGCGAGGGTCCACACATGCCGGCGGGATATTGCGGACGTTGGCGACGACAGCGGCCTTGCCCTCGGTGTAGCAGTGGGCGTACCCGTCGTAGGGCAGGGGGCTTGCGTAGGCGATGACGGTGGGCTTAGCCGGCGGGCCCTTCATGATGGGATGGGGAAAGCCCTGTCCGGGGGTGACTTCGGCGCAGACCCAGCAGTCATCGTCCGGGGGGAAATTGGCGATATTCGCCGCGATGACCTGATGGATCACGTCGGCCATCTCGTCGCGGGTGATGAGAGGCTCGAGGCCGACATAGCGCATGGACTTGTCGAGGCGCTCGAGGTGATCGTCGAGCCGAAAGACCTCGTGCTTGAAGGTGCGGACGGCCTCCATGAATACGGCGCTGTACATGAAACCGATGTCGAAGATGGAGACCGTGGCCTCGGCTTCGGGTACGAGTTCGCCATTGATATAGACCAGCGTTTCCACAGTAGTCGTCCTCCGTCTGAGTGTGGGTGCAGATGAATCACTTGTCGCCGTGCGGTTCAGGCAGCCGGCGGCGGATCGTCCATCCGGGCGATGATCTCCCGGGCCCAGATCGTCTGTCGCGTGGCGAAATACTCCAGCAGCTTCTCGAAGACTCTGAAGTCGTCAGCCAGATACATGCAGATAGGATGTGCGAGGATGGTGACGAGGCCCTCTTTGCTCTCGATGGCCTGAGCCTGCCGGAGGACCAGCTTGCCCCACTCCTCGATGGTATAGGAAACCGCGCCGAAGTCATCCTCCCCGTAGCCTCTGGCGTTGGCAGCCTCGACGAACTCCCGGTCGCGATGGGCGTGGTAGAGATGGTCATGGTCTGGGATGACGTTCATGGGATGGGAGATGAGGCCGGCCTCTATGTACTGCGGCCAGATGTTGCTTGCGTCAGCTACGTCTGAGACGAGCTTGACGCCATAGTGGGCGAGGAGCGGATAGGTGTTCGGGTCAACCTTGTAGCTGTGAGCGCGCCATGCTACCGGCGGCTTCCCGATCATCTTTTCGCACAACTGGATATTGCGGCGGATGTCCCATGCCTGGTAGGCGCGGGGGCCGTTGTGGTTGCCGGTGCGTGCGCCGTACCAGTCGAAGAGCCAGCGGGGTTGCCTGGCCCGGTAGCCGTGTCCGCCGACCTCGACGAGGGGGCACTTTGCGAGCGGCTCGAGGTCCTGCCATTCCTCGGTGAAGCACTTGCCATTGACGTAGAGCGTGCATTTGACATCATGCTTCTCAAGCAGACTCACGTAGCGCTGGGTGACCTTGACTTCAGTGTCCCCCGGCTCGGTGAGGAAGCGCTGATCGTTGGTCCGCAAGGACATGTGGTGGACGTCACCTGTCAGGCAGATCATGGCTGTCTCCGGTATCTCTGCGCAGTGAGCGCGCGCCGTGCTGATGATTTCGCCCCGTGGGGAGCATTGTCCTTCAGGAGAAGACGATGGGGAGCGGGAAATCGTGGGGTCCGGCGGAGGCGCCAGAAGAAACGCGCTGCCGGCAACGTCAACCCGGGGGGTCACGGCGCTGCGGACATAATATGTTGCTTGAATCTGCGGGAGGTTTCAGCCGCCTCGGACATGCCACTCGAAGGGGATTTGTGGGTCGAAGGGTTCGCGGCGCAGCTCATCCGGCTGCTCGTGATCATAGGTCTCGGTCGGGATATTGAGCACGACGGAGAGCTGGCCGCCGAGGGCCATCATTCCGTGCCAGACGAACGGTGGGATCCGGATGAGCACGGGATTGAGTTCGCCGATGACGACGGCCTCGGCCTGGCCGCACGTCGGGCTTTCCTCGCGGTCGTCGAAGAGTCCGATCTTCGCATTGCCGGCCACGCAGCAGAAGTGGTCCCACTGCTTGGTGTGGCAATGCCAGGCCTTGACGATGCCTGGGAAGCAGGCGGAGACGTAGGCCTGGCCGAACTGCATGAATTCCTCGTCGTCAGCGCGGAGGATTTCCATGACGTATCCGCGGCTGTCAAGGTGCCGTGTGAGCTGCTTGATGCGGACGCCTTCTATCACGATGACCACCACCCATTCAGTTGGCCGGCATCTGTACCCCGATTGCGTGATGCGCGAAGTACTTCTGGGCCACCTCGGTAACGTCGTCGGCTGAGACTGTTTCGACGAGGGCTGCGAAGTCGGCGTTGAGACCCGGCTCCGCGCCGAAGAGCGCGTTGATGTTGAGGAACTCCGCATGTGTTGCGTACCTGTCGCAGGCGAGCGCGTACTCGTTGACGAGCTGGTCCTTCGCCGCCTGCAGGTCTTCCTCGCTGAAGTTTCCGCGGCGTATCGCCTCGATGTGGCTGAGTACCTGCGCGCGAGCGTCTTCTATGTAGCGCGGATCTGCGGCGACGTACACGCCTATGAAGGGCATGGTACCCGGCCTGGGCGCAACGACCTTGAAGGGCGGGCGCTTCTCGTAGAGGCTTCGGGGCAGCATCAGGCCGAAGAAGCCGCGCTGCATGATCCGGTCCTCCGTCAGACGGCCCTGCGCCCCGCCGAGCAGCACGTAGGCAATCTGCCCGGCCACGAAGCCGCGCGTTCCGTACGGTGGCAGCGGCACGCCGAGCAGGACGGCTGCCTGCGCCATGTCCTTGCCACTGCCCACGCGGACAACCGAGCTAGTCGGCAGATTGACGATGCGCGGTGCGACCGTCTCAGCTCCGGCCTCGTACGAGCCGAAGACTTCCTCGATGAGTGGCGCTATCTGCTCGGCAGGCGACGGTGAGACAACACACAGATACGCGCGCGAGGGGACATAGAGGCGCTTGAGGCACGCGGCGATGTCATCGGGGGACGTGGCCGCAATCCCGGCGAGGATCGTGGAGGTGTCATCAGCCAGCGGCGACTTGCCCCAGAACGCCCGCCGGAAGAGACGATACGTGTCTTCGCCGACATTGCCCAGAGACCGCTCGTAGGCGCCGATTACCTTTGACTTGGCGTCGGCAAGCTGTTGACTGGTGAACTCGTGGGGGGCGAAGAAGAGGTCGGCGAAGGTGCGCAGGGCTACAGGCAGCAGATTCGAGGGCAGTGACGCCCGCGCGCCGACATACTCGTCCTCGCAACTGACTGCCAGCGTCCCGCCGCCCTTGACTGCAGCGGAGAGGCCGGCGAGTTGTGGCTCCTCGGCGACCGCAGCGCGCAACTGGTCCAGCAGCAGTTGCTGGATAAGCTGCCTGATGCCGGCTTTGTCCTCATCAATGTCGAGCACGCTGATGTCCAGAGCGAGGTCAAAGGCGGCGATGTCGGTGAGCGGGTCGGCGGCCGCGGTGACGTGGAGGCCGTTCGGCAGGTCGTGGCGGGAGATGTGTGCATTGGCGACATTGTCAGCCGCCGGAGCGCGAGCAGTGCAGACGGCGGTGAGAAGCAGGATCGGAAGGGCCAATATCAGGACTTGGCGGCTGGGCACGGGAGCCTCACCTCCTCGACGGCCGGCGCGTCTTGCTCGCGCCGGAGTATCACGAGGCTGTAGCTGTCAGGAACAAAGAGCTTGCGTGCAGCGGCCTGAACCTGCGCGGGCGTGATGGCGGAGACGATGTCTATGTAGTCAATGGCGAAGCGGTAGGAGGTAATGGCGTCATAGAAGCCGAGAGAGCCGATCTGGCCGGCGTAGGTCTCGTTGGAAAAGGCATATTCGGTGCGCAGGAGCAGCTTGGCGCGGGCCAGTTCCTCCTCCGGCACCTGCTCATCCACGAGACGCTGCACCTGCTCCAGAATCGCCTTACGCACCGGTATTTCGTTCTTGCCCTGGACGATTGCCGTGATGACGAAGAGTCCCGGGTGTTTCTGGGTCAGGTAGTCTATGCGCACGTCCACGGCGTACTTGTTCTCTTCGACGAGCAGCATATCGAGCCGCCCGACCTTCTTCTTGCCGAGGAGGGTGTAGATGAGGTCGGTGGCGCAGATGTCGGTTTCATCGGGCATTCCCGGCGCATGCCACGCGTAGGCGATGGCCGTCATCGGGCTCTCCCGCGTGGCAATGTGCTTGCGGACCTCGTTCTGAGTCTGCTCGCGGGCCGGCTCCGTCCACTTGACAGTTCCGGCCTCGTAGCCCGCAGTCAGCTTCGCGACGCGGTCGAAGAGCCAGTCGGTGTCCACACGCCCGACGACGACGAGAGAGATGTTGTTGGGCACATAGAAATTGTCGTAGAACCCGCGCGCGGTCTCGACGGTGATGCCGCGGACCTCCTTCGCCGTCCCGCCCACCGGACGGCCGTAGGGATGGCCCTCGAAGGCCAGGTCCCAGAGCTTGAAGTCCATTGCACCAGCCAGGCCCTCTTCCATGTCGGCGATCTCGCGAGCGATGACCGTCTGCTCATGGAGAATCGCCTCCTCGTCGAACTGGGCCTCAAAGACAGTCTTGATGAGGCTTGCCAGCGCCGGTTCGATGAACTTGGACGCCACCGTGATGTCCACATGGGTGAAATCGCGCAGTGTGAATGCCCTCATGCGGCCGCCGATGCTCTCGATGTACTCGGCGACATTCTCGTCACCCTCCGGGCCCTTGGCCTCGAAGAGAAGATGCTCGACGAGGTGGGCAACGCCTACCTGCTGGTCGGTCTCATGGAGACTGCCGGCGCGCACGAACATGCCCATCGCGACGATCGGCCAGGTGTTCTCCTCCTTGACCACAACGCGCAGCCCGTTATCGAGCACCTTCAGCTTGACATTCTCACCGCTGACTACCGGTGCGGCCCAGGCTGAGCCGAGCCACACGCAGCACAGCGTAACGACTAGTAGAACGGCAGATTTGCGTGGAGTCATTTTGGTTCCGTGCTTTCCTCTATCTTACATTGTTTGTGGCGCGGGCGTACTGCAACGGCGTACTGCAACGGCGAAGGGCAAAGGCGACGGGCAAAGGCGACGGCGAACGGCAACACCGTGTGGCGCTGCCCCACACCCCGCTGGGGTCAGACCCCCCCGACCCCGCCGCTCCGCTGCGCGGAGCGGTAAGGTGAACGAGGCCGCCCAAGGCGACAGGCGGCAAAGGCGAACGGCCGGCGCGGCACAGGGCCGCGCCCTACAACGGCAAAGGCAAAGGCACAGTGCGGGCTAGTCAGTAGCGCCAGCGGCGCGGAGCTCGTGCTTGAGCACCTTGCCGATTGGCGACTTCGGTAGCTCGGTGGTGAAATGGACCTGTTTGGGGACCTTGTAGCGGGCCAGGTGCCGGCGGCAATGGGCGATTACGTCGTCAGCCGTACACTGCTGTGACTCGTGGAGCACAATATGGGCGACGACGAGTTCTCCCCGCAGGCGGCTCGGAACGCCGACTACGGCCACCTCCGCCACCTCCGGCATCAGGGCGATGCAGTCCTCGACCTCGCGCGGATAGACGTTGATGCCGCCGACAATGACGAGGTCCTTCTTGCGGTCCACGATGTAGAGATAGCCGTCCTCATCGAGCTTGCCGAGGTCGCCGGTGCAGAGCCAGCCCTTGACCAGCGTCTCTCTGGTGAGTTGATTGGCGCGGTGATAGCCGGCCATGACATTGGGCCCGCGCACAAGGACCTCACCGACCTCATCGGTCGCCAGCGGCTGCCCGTCATCGTCGGCTATCATCACCTCGACGCCCGGCACCGGCAGTCCGACACTGCCGACCTTGCGGGTCCCCTCGAGCGGGTTGACGCTGACCACGGGCGAGGCCTCGGTCGGGCCGTAGCCCTCGATTATCGGCACCCCGTAGAGCTCTTCGAAGCCGTGGCAGACCTCATCAGGGAGGGCGGCCCCGCCACTGAAGCCGCAGCGCAGAGAGCTCAGATCGTAAGCGCCCGGGTCCTTCACCTGCATCATCAGCGCGAACATCGTGGGCACTCCGATGAAGAGGCTGGCAGACCACCGCACGATCGCCTCGAGCGTCTGCATCGCAGAGAAACCGGGGAGTATGACATTGTGGCAGCCGCTCAGCAGCGGCAGCAACATGCAGGCCGTCGCGCCGAATGAATGAAAGAGCGGCAGGACGGTGACGAAGACGTCATCCGACGAGACCTCTATCACCTGCCGGCACGAATTGACATTTGCCAGCAGGTTGCCGTGGGTGAGGATCGCGCC
>JAUWOG010000023.1 GCA_030612305.1 Armatimonadota bacterium
GGGGCGACAGTTGGCACAACAGGCCAACTGCAGCGTCACGGGTTACTCAATTGGCGCGGAGGGGGAGGTAGTGGCTGGGGGGCTCCAGCTCTCCCCCTCCGCATCGAGCTTCGCCTTGCATCTCGGCCGGCAGCGCCTCCCCGTGCGCACCGCCCTCATCGGCCGCTTCAATGTCTATAACTGCCTCGCCGCAGCCGCAGCCTGCTACGCTCTCGGCCTTGACCCGGAGGCGATAGTGGCAGGTCTGGGATTGGTGAGCCATGTGGATGGCCGCTTCGAGCGTGTTGAGCTCGGCCAGCCATTCTCAATCATAGTGGACTACGCACACACGCCGGAGGCGCTTGCCAACGTCCTCAAAGCGGCCCGAGGCCTTGGCCCACAACGTCTCATCTGTGTTCTAGGGTGCGGCGGCGATCGTGACCGCACGAAACGCAAGGGAATGGGCGCTATAGCAACTCAACTCGCCGACCTGTGTATCATCACCTCCGACAACCCCCGCTCCGAGGACCCACAGGCAATCGTAGATGAGATCGCGGCCGGCATCACCGGGGGCGAGTTCCGCATTGAGGTGGATCGGCGACGAGCCATAGCTGAAGCAATCGGCATAGCACAACCCGGAGACCTTGTGCTCATAGCCGGCAAGGGCCACGAGACCTACCAGGAGTTCGCAGATTTCCGCATTGATTTCGACGACCGCGTCGTTGCTGCAGAGGTACTGAGCGACCTCGGATACGGCGACCGGTGAGTGGCGCGCTGAGGTTGGAGAGAACATGCTGGCAAGACTGAGCCAACTGCTTGACAAATGCAACTTCTCGCTCGCGGCGGAAGCCGAGGCCGATCCGGAACTCCTCGGCGTCAGCACAGATACGCGGGCGCTGCAGCCCGGCGAGCTCTTCGTCGCGCTGGTCGGTGAGAACTTCGACGGACACGAGTTCATAGCTGAGGCGATACGCGGCGGCGCCGCTGCTCTTGTCGTCGAGGCGGGCCGCATTGACCCAGCCACCACCGGCGTGCCGGTCATCGAAGTCCCCTCCACAGTGGAGGCGCTCGGGGCCATTGGTCTATACTGGAGACGCCAGTGCCCTGCGCAGGTCATCGCCGTAACCGGCAGCGCAGGCAAGACGACGACAAAGGACATGATCGCATCTATCCTCGCCCGGGCAGGATCGGTGACCGTTACCGAAGCCACCGAGAACAACGAGATCGGTGTCGCCCAGACGCTGCTGCGCCTCAGCAAGCAGGACCACTTCTGCGTGCTCGAGTTCGGCATGAGAGGTGCCGGCGAGATTGACTACCTCGCGCGCATCAGTCAGCCCGACGTTGCGGTGATAACCAACATCGGCGAGGCCCACATCGGACGCCTCGGCTCCCGTGAAGCCGTTGCACAGGCGAAGGCCGAGATACTGCACCGGCTGCAGCCGGATGACTACGCCGTGCTCAACGCAGACGATTTCTTCTTCAGCCTCCTGGCGGAACTGACTGGTGCACAGGTCGTATCCTTCGGCTTTGGCGACGCGGACGTCGCCGTGGCGGAGTTCACGCATCTGGGCCTGCGAGGTAGTCAGGTGACCTTCCGTGTGGGCGATGATCTCTTGCATATCGAGCTTCAGGTTCCCGGCAGGCACAACGCCGCCAATGCTGCGGCCGCCGCCGCTGTGGGTTACGCCCTCCGAGTGGACCCGGCCCATATCGCGGCCGGTCTCAATGCGTTCACGGCACGGGACATGCGCAGTCAGGTCATCGAAGCACACGGATACACGGTCATCAATGACGCCTACAACGCGAGCCCGACATCGGTCCCACCCGCGCTCGAAGTCCTCGCCACAGCCGAGGGCCGCAAGCTATTCGTCTTCGGCGACATGCTCGAGCTGGGGGCCGCGGCCGAGGACGCGCACCGCCACATCGGCCGCCTCGCCGCAGAGTGCCATGTGGACATTCTCATCGCCGTCGGAGAACTGGCAGCATTGGCGGCGAGTGAGGCGGACGCATTGGGAGTGCAGACGCACAGGGCGCCGGACGCGGAAGCAGCCGCCAAGCTGATCCGTAGCATAGTCGCCCCGGGAGATACTATACTGGTGAAGGCTTCAAGGGGCATGTATCTGGAACGAGTGGTCGAGGTGCTGGTCTAATGCTGACTTTGGCGATAGCGCTTCTGACAGCGGCAGTCATGAGCGGCGTGGCGACGGCGGCAGTCCTGCGGCAGTTGCAGCATCGCGGCGTGGGACAATCCGTGCGAGATGATGGCCCGGAGTCACATCTCGCGAAGGCGGATACGCCGACGATGGGCGGCTTGGCCATCATCCCCACTATTATTGTAGTAGCCCTGCTCTCTGGCCATGCGCTCGGCCTCATCGGGGTGCGAGTGTACCTGGTTATAGCCGCGACCGTGGCCTACGCACTCGTGGGCCTGCTTGACGATCTGGCCAAGACGACCTCCGGGAAGCCGACCGGCTGGCTCGCCCGGTACAAGATACTCGCAGAGCTTCTTGTTGCCGTACTATTCGTGGCGGGTGTCATCCATGCGACCGGGTCGGCAGGCACCCAGTGGCACTCGACTCTGCTCTGGCTGTGGGCTCCCTTGGGCGTCTTTGTCGTGGTGGGCGGAGCTAACGCCGTGAATCTGACTGACGGGCTCGACGGGCTGGCTGCCGGTCTGACCGCTATCTGCGCGACGACGCTGGCAGTCATCCTCCACATCGCCGGCGACACGGAGATGGCTCTCGTGGCGGCAGTGGTCGCAGGCGCATCCGCAGGCTTCCTCTGGCTCAACGCGCATCCGGCCCAAATCTTCATGGGCGATGTCGGGAGTCTCGGCCTGGGGGCTGCGATAGCTGCGATAGCTGTCATGGGGCGCGTCGAGTGGCTGTTCGCGCTCACCGCGGCCGTCTTTGTCTGGGAAGCCCTCTCGGTGATAATCCAGGTCGTCTATTTCAAGCGCACCGGCGGCAAGCGCGTCTTCAAGATGGCGCCCTTTCATCACCACCTCGAGCTTTCCGGCTGGGCGGAGCCGACCGTGGTACTCCGCCTCTGGCTCGTGGGAGCAGCGTGCGCCTTGCTGGCCATCATCGTCGCAACAGGTGGTCTCCAGTGAGCTACTCTTCGACACAACGAGGTCTGCTTCCCGGGCGCGTGGCATCCGTGCCGATCCCACTCGGCGGCCTCCGCGTTGCGGTCTTCGGCATGAAGCGCAGCGGCCTTGCCGTCGCGGAGTTCCTCGCAGCCCGTGGCGCTATCGTCACAGTAGTTGACGAATCCAGTCCGGACAAGCTGGCTGACTCCCTCGACAGCCTCGGTTCCCTGCCTGTTGAGCCTGTTGCAGGAGTGAAGAGCTACGAGCAGTTCGGATCGCCTCAGCTTCTCGTGACCAGCCCGGCTGTGCCCTACGATCACCGGTTCCTGGCGGCCGCTCGCGCAGACGGCGTTCCGGTTATCGCTGAAATCGAACTTGCCTGGCGCTTCTGTGAGGTCCCGATGGTCGCCGTCACCGGCACCAACGGCAAGGGCACAGTCGTCACGCTAATCGGCGACATGCTGAAGCGCGGAGGCCGCCGCGTCGAGGTGGCCGGTAACATCGGCATCCCGCTCATATCGGTAGTCGGCGCTGCAGAAACACTCGACGTGATAGTGGCCGAGATAAGCAGCTTCCAGCTCGAGAACATCGAGCTTTTCCGCCCGTGGCTGGGCATGTTGCTGAATGTATCGCCTGACCACCGCGATCGCCACCCTGACTTGCAGCAGTACGCGAGCATCAAGTCCCGCGTCTTCGGCAAGCAGGGCAACTGCGACCTGGCCGTACTCAACATGGACGACGACCGGGTGGCGGAGTTAGCTCCCCAGTTGCGCGGCACTGTGCTCGGCGTATCGCTACATTCACAGAGCGCAGCCGGGCGTGTCGTTGACGGCGACCTCATCGTCCAGCTTCCGATGGCGCAACCGCTGCATGTCTGCTCACGCAAGGACCTCCCCTTCGGAGGCGACCACAATGTCGCCAATGCTCTGTGCGCTTCGCTGGTGGCATCGGCCTGTGGTGTATCGGCGGATGCCATGCTGGAGGCGCTCCGGAAGCACGAGCGCCCGGCCCACCTCCTGCAGCTTGCCGGCGAGGTTGCTGGTGTCAGGTTCATTGATGACTCGAAGGCGACGAATCCGGCGGCCGCGATAGCGGACCTGAACGAGGTCGAGGGCCCGCTGATACTCATCGCCGGCGGCCTCAGCAAGGGCGTCAATCTGTCCGGCTTCGCGATAGCTGCCGCAGAGCGTGCCCGGCATCTCGTGCTCATCGGCGAGAGTGCTGCTGAGATCGCCGCATCTGTCGGCAACGACACCGGCACCACCATGGCCGAGAGCCTCGAGCAGGCCGTGCGCACAGCTTTCGAGCTCGCCGAGCCCGGCGACACGGTGCTCCTTGCGCCGGCCTCTGCCTCCTTCGACATGTTCGACAGCATGGCCCACCGCGGCGAGGTCTTCTGCCGCACAGTTCGAGACCTTCCCCGCGAAGTCTGAGCAAGCCCGGCGCAAGATGCAGAAGGGAGGACACGACGTGGCAGCAGTACCAAGCGAGCAACCCTCCGAGAGATCTCTACGCCCCTTGCATGGCACGCTCCTCTCGCTCGTGTTCGGCATAGTCGTGCTCGGACTGGTATTCGTGTTCTCCGCCAGCTTCCCGACAGCCAGCAGGCCTCTGGCCGACGGCACTCCCGGCGATAGCTACCATTTCCTGCGCCTGCAGGCCGCGCACGCCATCATCGGCTTCCTGCTCGTCGTTGTCATCAGCCTGCTTCATCCCGTGACCATCGGCCGCGTCAGCGGTTCGCTTTTCCTTCTGACACTGGTGCTGACAGCGCTCACTCTCACGGGCATGAGCTTCGTCCGCTGCTCGCACGGGTCGTGCCGGTGGTTGCAGCTTGGCCCGTTCCGTCTCCAGCCATCCGAGTTCGCCAAGCTCGCGCTGATTCTCTACGTGGCGGCCAACCTCGCCAAAGGCCACCTCAACGCGCGCAACTTCCGCAGCGTCGGCGCCAGAATTGCGCTGGCATCCCTGACGCTCATTGCAGTCATCTTCCTGCAGAAGGACCAGGGGATGGCCACTCTGATCGTGCTTATCACACTGGCGCTCTGCTACCTGGGGCATTTGCGCGGCTGGTGGCTGACGATGCTGACGCTCACTGCACTCGAGGCGGGCCTCATCGGTCTCATGATCGAGCCGTACCGATTGAAGCGCATACTCGCGTTCTTCGATCCGGTGCGCTATTGCAGCACATGGGGCTGGCAGATTCTGGTGATGAAGACTACGATAGCACGCGGAGGCGTCGCTGGAGTCGGGCTCGCCCAGTGCCCTGAGAAGCTGTCCTACCTGCCGGAGCCTTACACCGACTCGATATTCTGCGTGGTGGCCAGCGAATTCGGCCTCATCGGGGCTCTGGCACTGCTGGCTCTCATCGGAGCGATCGTCTTCTATGTCATGGAGATCGCCGCGGAGTCGCGGTCCAGAATCGGCTATTTCATGGCCGCCGGAATCGGAATAATGCTTGCCCTCCAATCCCTCATCAACATCGGCGTCGCCGTACATCTCGTGCCCGTCACCGGCCTCACCTTGCCGTTCATAAGCTACGGTGGCAGCAGCCTTGTCGCGTGTATGGCCGGCATCGGCGTCGTCATGGCCGTGCATCGGCACGGCGGGTCCGGACAGAAGCAGAGGTGACGTATGAGGCGGGTCGTATTCGCAGGCGGGGGTACATCCGGGCATCTGGTGCCATCTATCGCCGTGGCCCAGACATTGCGCGAGTTGACCCCTGACATCGAGCTGCACTTCGTCACCTCGCGCCGCCCGCTGGACACCGAGATGCTCGCCGCACGTGGTTTCGAAGCGCATCCGATATCAGGCCGCGGAATGCCCTACGGCCTCTCCCCCGCTGCTGTGAGCAGCCTCTTTCATCTCGCGGCAGGTAGCTGCCAGGCTCTGCGCCTGCTCAGACGCATCCAGCCGGATGTGCTCCTTGCTACGGGTGGGTTCGTAGCCGCTTCCGTGGTCCCGGCCGCCCGCATCCTCCGCCTCCCGATCATGCTCCACGTATCTGACGTAATGCCCGATCGCGCCAACCGCCTCCTCGCGCGCTGGGCCGACTGTGTCTCAATCGTGTCCGATGCGGCGGCCGGGACCTTCGCAGGTCGCCGCGTTGTAGTGACCGGCCAACCAGTCCGCCCGGAGATCCTCGCCGCCGATCCGCTCGCTGCGAGAGCGTCTCTACAGATACCCGACACCGGATTCGTCGTACTTGTGACTGGTGGTAGCCAGGGGGCTCAGAAACTCAACGAGGCGGTTGTCGCCGGCCTGCGGGATCTGCTCGCCATGCCGGACATCTACATCATCCACCTGACCGGCGCGGGCAAGCTCTCTCAGCCGGAAAACCTCGCTGGAATCGAGGGCGCGAGCACCCGCTACCACGTTGAACAACGGCGCGATGCCATGGCCCCGGTGCTGGCCGCTGCGGACATTGTCGTGACACGCGCCGGGGCCAACGGTCTGGCCGAAGCAAGCGCCTGGGGGCGGCCCATAGTCGCCGTCCCCTACCCCCACGCCGGTGCCCACCAGCAGCACAACGCCCGGGTCTATGAACGAGCCGGAGCCGCAGTCGTCATTGACGACGCCGAGTTCACGGGGCCACGCCTTGTTGAAACTCTCACCCACCTGCGCGACCAGCCGGGCCGCCTCGAAGCGATGGCTCAAGCCGCCACGGACGTCGGTTCGCGCCACGCCGCAAGAGCGGTTGCCGATCGTCTGATGTCGCTTGTAGCTGCCCCTCAGGATACAGCTTCTTGATCGCCTCACACCACGTCCGGGTGCGTATTGGGGACGGCGGCAGTTGCCAAGTCGCGGTCATCGGGCTACAATCTAGGTCATTCCCAGCGCTGACAGGAAACGACACCGCGTAGGTCGGGCTTCCAGCGCGACTCTAGATTAGGTGCGGGCCCTGCCTTTCCGAGGCGGGCTACAAATGCCCGGAGTTGACACCCATTCCAATGATTGATCTTGCCACTATCAAGAGAGCGCACATGGTCGGCATCGGCGGCGTGGGGATGAGCGCGCTGGCGCACGCGTTGCACGACTGCCGTATCGAGGTGACCGGCTCCGACATACGCGACGGTGAGCGGGTGGCCCGGCTGCGCAGTCTGGGCATTCCTGTCGCCATTGGTCACGCGGCCTCAAATGTTGACTCGCCGAACCTCGTCGTACATACCTCGGCCATCAAGCCGGACAACATGGAGTTGCGGACGGCGCGGCAACTGGGTATTCCCGTCATCCACCGCTCGGAGCTGCTGGCCTCATTCATCGCCGGCAAGCGCGCCGTAGCCGTAGCCGGCACCCACGGTAAGACCACCACCACCGCAATGCTGGCCAATATTCTCGTGGACGCCGCATGGGATCCGACAATACTGCTGGGGGGCAAGTCGCTGGACTTCGGTGACAACTACCGCTTCGGGGCCAGTGACCTCGTGATCTTCGAGGCCGATGAGAGCGACGCCAGCTTCCACCAGTACCGCAATTGCTCTCAGATAGTGACCAATGTTGAGGCCGATCATCTCGACGTTCACGGCGACCTCGCCACGGTGCGCCAGGTCTTTGCCGACTTCATCGAACTTGGCGACCCGAACGGCTTCCTCATCTACGGTTCCGACTGCCCGCAACTTCCCTCCTTGTTTCACCATTGCCCCGGCGTGGCGCGCAGTTTCGCTCTCGATGATACCGGCGCATACTACTGTGCCACCGACATCACCACAGATGGCTGTCGCACGGTCGCCCGGCTCTCTGTCGGTGGCCGGGAAGTCGGCGTCCTCACGCTGGCCGCGCCCGGACGCCATTATGTCGCAGACGCCCTTGCAGCACTCGGGATGGCGCACTCCCTCGGCATACCGGTCGAGACCTCGTTGGACTCCCTGGCCGGTTTCTCAGGCACAGGCCGGCGTTTCGAACTCATCTACAGCAGCGAACAACTGCGCATCTACGACGACTATGCGCACCACCCCACCGAGGTGAAAGCGGCGCTTGAGGGTGCCCGAGACGCCTACCCCGACGCCCACATGACTGTCGTATTCCAGCCCCACCTGCCGAGCCGGGCCAGGTTCTTCCTTGACGATTTCGCGCGCGCCTTTTCAAAAGCCGACGCCGTGATAGTCAACTCTATCTACGCAGCCCGCGAAGACCCCATTCCGGGCTTCACCGGCCGGCAACTTGCCGACCGCATCAGCGAGTGCGAGCCAACGAAACCGGTTCGCTATCTCCCCGACCAGAGCGCACTGCTGGAATACCTCCTTGCCCGCATCGCTGACGAGGAGTTGCTCATCTTCATCGGCGCCGGCGACATCAACGAGGTCAGTCGCACGCTGGCAGCCCGGCTCGAACCGGCCGTGGACTAGTGCCTACTGGCATAAATCCGTACAACATCACAACAGTGCCGATGTAACTAATATATGTTAGTCCCCTTACTAATATATGTGATACCTGATGATGATATTACTAGCGCTCTTTACATGTATTTGTTATGCCCCAAAATTAGTTACTTAACATATCATTTCTATCCCATCAATGCTCTCCCGTAGCGCGATGGTGATGCCCGCTGTCGCCAGGTCGGAGCAATCACTCCGCACCCTAGTGACATAAATCCGTACAACATCACCACAGTGCCGCTGCCACTCGATATCTGATATGGATTTGCGCCACTAAGTACTAGACAGAGGCTGCACGATGCGCTACCAGCGCAGGCTGGCCAACAGGGCGATGCTCCTCAGCTTCATCATCGGTGCCTTCACGGGCGTCGCGGTCTCGCCCTGTTGCCGCATACAGCACGTCCGCGTCGAGGGCCCCACTCGGAGTGTCGCCGACGAGGTACGGAAAGGGCTCCAGAAGGCCGCTGTCTTCGACGATCGTGGTTCCGTCTCCCTGCCGTTGCGCGGGATCGCTGCTGTGGCGGCGAGCTGCCATCGTGTGAAGCGGCTCGCTGTCAACAGGATTTCGCCGCAGACCATCAGAGTGCGCATAGTCGAACGAGAGCCGGTTGCCGCGTTGCATACAAACCACGGCTTCACGCTCATTGATGAGGAAGGCATCTGCCTGATACGCACGCACAAGGCGGGCGCATTGCCTGTCATCAAGGGTATCGTCACGGACCGTCCGAAGCTGGGCGCTACCATCTCCGCACAACGGCTCATGCCGCTGGCTGAGTGCTTCCGCAGCGTCCGTGAGGCGGGTATTGACAACGCTTTCCGCCTCGACCTGTCCAATCCTCATCTTGTCATTCTGACAACGTCTGACGGAGTGGTGGGCAAGCTCGGCGACACACGCGACCTGCGTGGCAAGATCATCCGTTTCGGCCTCCTGCTGGAGGCGCTGCAGGCTGACGGGGAAGACGTCGAATACATTGACGTCCGAGTGGCGAGCAGGCCCACGTGGGCGAGGCGCAAGCCACATTGAACTGCCGCACGTACCAGCCTTGCCATTGCCAACAGACAGCCCCGCAAGCACACTGACACCGCCCAAACCCATCTGGGGAAAACGCTCTTGGAAACCGAGACATACGCTGCCGGTATAGACATCGGCACAACGAAAATCTGCACTGTCGTGGGACGCTACACCGACGCAGGCGAGATGCACATACTCGGTGCCGGTGTCGCACCTTCGCGCGGCCTCAACTCCGGCATCGTTGTGGACCGCCAGGATGCTGTAGCGTCCATAGTCCGGTCGGTGGAAGAAGCGCAGAAGACAGCAGAGCTGCCCGTGCAGGCCGCATACGTCGGCATCACCGGAGATCACATCAGGTCCGCGAATGTCGTAGGACGCGTGCATACCGGCATCTCAGCCGAGGTGTCCGCCGACGATGTCGAGCTCGTCAAGCAGAGCGCGCTTGATAGCGTGCCCGTCCCGCTTGGGCGCCAGATCATCCATGCTATCGTCCGCGACTTCTCCCTTGACGGCACGGCGGGCGTATCTCGTCCGGTCGGCATGTCGGGTCGTCGTCTCGACGTGCTGCTCCACGTCGTGACAGGCATGAGCACCGTACTGGCCAACGTGCGCGAGTGCGTCGAGACCGCGGGCATCAGTGTGCAGGCCCACGTGCTCGAGCCCATCGCCACCGCCCGTGCGGTGCTGACAGACGCCGAGCGCGACCTCGGCGTCGTCATCCTCGATATCGGCGGCGGCACGACCGACGTGGCAGCATTCGTCAACGGCTCCATCTGCCACACGGCTACCATTCCGGTGGCAGGTAACAAAATCACGCGCGATATTGCCCAAGTGTTGCGCGTCAGTCAAGATAATGCGGAGGCGCTCAAGTGCCGCTTTGGCGCGGCTATCCCCGACCTCGTTCCCGAGGACGATCTGGTCCACGTAACCAAGGCTGACGGCGTTGCCGAGGACCGGATACCGCGACGCCTCATAGCACAGATCATCGAGGCGCGCCTCACCGAGATATTCACCGCAGCCAGGGACGAGGTCATACGCGCACCGATCCCAAACGTCGGCGGCATGGTGCTCTCAGGTGGCGGGAGTCAGACCCCCGGCACGACCGAGTTGGCCGGCACGATCTTCGAAGACATGGCCGTGCGCAGCGGAGAACCCAGAAACGTCACCGGCCTCTCGCACCTCGTCAGCAACCCCGTACACGCCACAGGCGTCGGCCTGGCGATGATGGCCGCGGCCGAGGGCGCACATGCAGTGCTCGAAGCGCCAAAGCCCGCCCATCCCACGGAGACCGTTCGGTCGTGGATAAGCGACCTGTGGAGCCGCATATTGCAGCACACCCCCTGGTAGGAACCGCCCCGGACGCCGAAACTTTTTCGACGCCTCGCTGTCTATGTATCCAGACATACAACGACGGGCGCAACTCACACCACTTCTTCACAGCCATGCGCTGCCCTCACGGGCAGCGTTGTCCGTCTGGACAGCCTGAACACGGACCAGTAAAATGACCCGGTGTCCGGACGTACTCGCACTGCAAAGCTACGCCGACAGTGACCTCTCGGCTGCGGAAGCTGATGTGGTCGCGCGCCACCTTGCACGCTGCCAGGAGTGCCGTCACCTCGTGGCCGCGATGCAGTTAACGCACTGCGCATTGGCAGCGGCTGAAGCGGCCCGCCCCTCGCCCGAACTCCTTCACCAGATTGACGCGGCCGTCAACGCGCGAGGCGAGGGCTACTGCTGCCTCGACATTCACCAGATGGCCTCAGCCGCCCTCGACGATGAGCTGACTCCCGCAGAGCACAGCGCACTCAGCCGGCACCTGCAGGAATGCGATGACTGCCGCCACTACGCCGAGCGCATGGGCCTGTTGGCGGAGGCCTTGCGCGGTGTTGCACCGGCAGTACCGGCCGCCGACCTGCGACCTCGTATAGACGAGGCCATTGACACACCGGCCGGCGCAGGCATTATCGGGACGCTCATCCCCCGCAACCTGAGACGCGCTCTTGGGGTCGCCGCGGGCCTTGCCGCCGCAGCCGTGGTTCTCGCCGTGGTGTTCAATCTTGCGTATCTCTCCTCGCCCACTGATATGCCCGCGCCCGTCTCGCCGCCGTCTATCGCCACGGCGCCGGCAGACTCCCCATCTTCAGAGCCTCCCGTCCCTGCACCTGTGCTTCCTGACGTTGCGGCAACCGAGCCCGTGCCCGTCACATCTGAGCCGGCACCCGCAGAGACCGCTTCGCGTGCTGCGCACTCGCATTCGAGGCCATCACGCGCCAGGCATGTCTCTTCGCCGCGTCCGGCATCGCCACCCGTCGGCGACACGGCGGATGTCGCTGTTGCCACTGTTCCGGCTCCCGAACCCCAGGAAACCGTCACTGCGATCGCGGTGCGCGAACCGGGCCGCGCCCTTGAGGTCACCCCGCTGATGGGGGCTCAGCCAGTGGCGATCGCGGCGCGGAAGGATACGACGGTAGCTGCCCCCGTAGCCGCCAGGGATG
>JAUWOG010000644.1 GCA_030612305.1 Armatimonadota bacterium
GCGGGACGGGACCCTACAACGGCGCACGGCAAAGGCAACGGCAACTGAGTAGTATCATCACGATGCTAGATGCTCTGTCAGGCGTGTTCTCTTGAGTTTGATGATTGCGGACGACTCGGGCTGGAAGCTGCCGATTGAACAAGCTGTGCTTGTTCAATCGGCACCTGAGCTTTCGATGCACCCGAAAGCTCAGGCCGCGCCACCCCATCATTTCATGCCCGGCGGGGCATCCCGCGTGTACGCGGGACCCCACAAACGGGAACGGCGAAGGCATACGGCAAAGGCAACGGCGAACGGCAAAGGCAACGGCTGCGGTTGCTAGTCGTCCTTGCGCTCGACGGAGACGATGCGGCCGCTGCGGAGACGGACCACCATCTCCCCCTTCTCCGTGATGCTCTCGTCATGCGTGACCGCGATGACAGTAGCGTTGTTCTCGCGAGCCATGCTCCGGATGACGGCGAGAACCTCCCGGGAGGTCTCGTAGTCAAGGTTGCCAGTAGGCTCGTCGGCGAGGAGGAGACGCGGGCGCTTGACCAGCGCTCGGGCGATGGCGACACGCTGCTGCTCGCCGCCGGAAAGCTGACTCGGGAAATGATCCATGTATTCGCCGAGGCCGACGCTTTCAAGCAGCGCCCCGGCATCCTCGGAACTGTGCACGAGGTCGGCAATGAGCTGGACGTTCTCGCGGGCGGTGAGAGTAGGCATCAGGTTGAAGAACTGGAAGATGAAACCGACATCGCTGCGGCGGTACTCGGTGAGGTCATCCTGGCTGAGAGCTGTGACATCGCGTCCGTGGACGAATACGCGGCCGGTGGTGGCGCTGTCGAGGCCGCCGATGATGTTCATGAGTGTGGTCTTGCCGGAGCCGCTGGGGCCGAGGAAGACGACGAAATCGCCGGCAGGGATGGAAAGCTCGACGCCGGTGAGGGCGTGGACCTGGACCACTCCCATGTCGTAAATCTTGGAGACGCTATCGAGCCGGACGGCCTCTTCGGGGCGGGCCATCTAACCGCCACCCGCCTTCGAAGGCTCGTCGGGATCGTCCTGTGCGGGGCGGGCCCTGACTCTGGCGCCGTCGGCGAGTTCGTCTTTGCCGGAGACTACGACGAGGTCGCCGGGGCTGAGGCCGGCGGTGATCTCGGTCTGGGTGTAGTTGCTGAAGCCGGTCTCGACGATGGTCTTGTGAGCGCGGCCGTCGCGAACGACATAGACGAAGGTCTCAGTGGCTTCCTCGATGACGGCATCGGCGGGCACGAGGAGGGCCTTCTTCTTGAGTTCTGCGTCGGCTTCGATGTCCACAGCCATGCCGGGCTTGAGCAGAGGCGCGGCAGCGGCGACACGGATTTTCACGCGGACGATCTTGGCCTTGACGCGGCCGATACCCTTGGGAATAGCAGCACCGCCGACACGGACGACCTCGCCGGCGAAGGTGCGATCGGGATAGGCTTCGCAGAGGACTTCGAGGGTCTGGCCGACATGAACGCGGCTGATGTCTTCGTCATCAACGTCGGCGATGACCCAGACGTCGGTGTTGTTGACGAGCAAGAGGATGGGGGTCTGCGGGGCAACAATCTCGCCGGCTTCGAGGAGCTTTGTGGCGACGATGCCGGTGATGGGACTGGTGATGATGGTGTCGGAGAGGCTGGTGCGGGCGGCTCGAAGTGCGGCGGCGGCGCGCTTCTGCTCGGCGAGGGCCATGTTGAGCTTCTGGCGGGCGGCGGCGGTAGTCGAGCTGGAGGCGAGGGCGGCGCGCTTCTCGGCGTGTGCCAGAGCAAGGCGCTGCTCCTGGGTGCGGATGTCTTCGGGGCGAAGGCCCTCGCGAACCATGTCGGCGTACTGTTGGCTCTGCTTGAGCGCGGCCTGACTCTGGGCAAGTCGGGCCTCGGCGGCCTGAAGCTCCTTCTGGCGGATCTCCACATTGCGCTCGGCAGCTTTGGCCTGTGCGAGCATTCCTCGGGCGGCCTCGACCTGGGCTTCGGCGGCGGCGATGTCTTCGGCGCGGACACCTGCGAGGAGGAGGTCGAGGGCTTCGTCGGCGGCTTGCTCGTGCGCTCTGGCCGCGAGCATGGCGGCTTCGGCGTCGTCAAGTGCGGATTGAGAGAGCGCGCCCTGAATATGGAGCCGGACTGCGCGCTTGTGCTGGAGTTGGAGGTTGTGGCTTGCTGCGACGGCAGCATCACGGGCGGCGCGACTCTGGCGGATTTCCTGGTCGCGCGCGCCGGCGTGGGCTTTGGCGAGGCGGGCTTCAGCGGCATCGAGTTCGGCCTGCGCGACGCGCATCTGCGCGGCCTGGGCCTCCCCCG
>JAUWOG010000674.1 GCA_030612305.1 Armatimonadota bacterium
ATTCTTGTATTGCCAAACCCTCCGCCCTTTCCCGCAACTACCCCACCGACCGCATCAGCCCCTCCAGCCTTTCCTCGCACTCATCACAGACCGCCCGCGTCTTCTCAGCAGCGATGCCACTGTAGCTGTGCGGGTCCTCCAGCATCGCCTTCTGCTCATCGCTCATTTCCGCCAGATACTTCGCCAGCTCCTCATTTTCACTCATCAGCTCCCACAGCGGCCGCTCGCTCGCCTGCGCCTCCAGTGTCAGCCCCCGCATCGCCTCATGAGCGTCCGGGTGCCCCTGCGCCGCCAGCAGTATGTACGCCGGCTCCGCGGCCACCATCCCCGCCGTCATCTCGAAATTCGCCTCCATCCGCTCCTCGTCAGTGACCAGCTTCCCCATCACCTTCGTCAGCCGCCGCACGCTGTTCATCAACCCCACGATTATCTCCGGGTTGAACCGCGAGGACGCCGAGTTGCTCAAGTCGCGCTGGTGCTCGCTGAGTTGGTCCGCATATATGGTGACCATGCGAGGCATGAACGCCTTCCACATGCTCTTGACATTCTCGAAGTTCCACGGATTCCGCTTGTGCGGCATCGTCGAGGACCCCACCTGCCCCGCCTCGAACTTCTCCCCTACCTCGGCGATCTCGGTCCTCTGCAGGTGCCGCATATCGTCGGCCAGATCCGCCAGCACCCCAAAGGTCGAAATCAGCGCATGGTAGTAGTCAGCCACGAATTCCGGCTCCACGATCTGCGTCGAGGTCGGCGAAGCTTCCAGTCCCAGGTGCGCCAACACGTCCGCCTCGAACTTCTCCGGCTCATCGAAGAACAGGCGGCTGGCGTTGTATGCGCCGACGGCTCCGCTGACCTTCCCGCGCAAATTGTCTGCCGCCGCCTTGATCCCAGCCATCCTCCCGTCCAGCCGGCTGATAAACCCCACCAGCGCGAACCCGAACGTTATCGGCACCGCGTGTTGACCGTGCGTGCGACCCATCTGCACCTGGTCCGCCTCCCGCCGCGCCAGCTCAATGAGCACCTTCTGCAACTCGCCCACTTGCGGCAGTATCGCCTTGTACGCCGCCTGCTTCAGCCGCCACGCCACCGCCGTATCAATCACATCAAAGCTCGTCAAACACAGATGCACATACGGCTTCGCTTCATCGCTCACTTTACTCTGCAGCACGTTGACCAGCGCGCGGATATTGTGATGAATCCGCTCTTCCTCGGCCGCGACTTCCTCCGGGCATATCCCCTCTGCGGCCGCCGCCACTTCCGCAGCCACCTCCTCCGCGCACACGCCCCATTCCGCGAGTGTCCTCACGGCCGCCGCCTCGACCATCGCCTCCCGCACCACACGCGCTCGCTCCGTCACATACGGCCCCAGCAACGCCTTCAGCGCCTCATCCGCCCCATAGTAGCGGAAGTCCAGCGGCGACACATTATCAAATCGCGATTCGGACATGGCATCCTCCTGCGGGGTACACTCCCTACACCGACCTTCATTTCATCATCTCACGCACCGCTACCTGCAAACACCTCAAGGCCTCACCAGCAGTAAATCGAAGGCATCTTCGTACACGAACGGCTGCTCCTGCACCTTCCCCGACGCCACTGCGCTATCCTTGACACTCAGCAACTCCGCCTTCGCGCCGAGCTGCGGCAACTCGAACTTCACATCCCCCGTATCGCACCACAGGTAGTATCCCCCTTCTTCACACACCAGCTCCCACGTTCCGTTCTTCAGGTATATCCGCAGCATTTCCCGGCCCGCCAGCGACACTACCGTCGGCCGCGAGACCCTCTCGCCCAGCGTCGTTATCGGCGCTCGCCCCATCGTCCTCAGCGCGTACACCGTCTTCTCCGCATTCGAGTGATGCAGTTCCAGCTTCTGCCCGGTATTGGCCGCAACCGTCACCATCTTCAGCGCCCAGTGCCGCGATTCCTCAGGCCCCCTCCGGTCGAAGCTCGTCCATATCACTGCTCCGGTCTCGGCAGCCGTCTCCACCTCCCGCCGCGCGGGCGTCGCCTTGGCTCTGTTGTTGAGTTGCCCGGCCACTGCCGGCCAATGCGGCGGAGCACCCGGCCTTACGC
>JAUWOG010000269.1 GCA_030612305.1 Armatimonadota bacterium
CTGGAGGCCGGCCAACTGGCAGATGACGAGGTTGTCCTCGTCGTTATTGGTGACTGCGACCATGACATCGGTGGTTTGCGCGCCGGCCTCGGCGAGTATCTGCGGGTCGCTTCCGTTGCCGAGAACGACTGTGGCGCTCAAGCGGCGGGCCAGGCGGGCACACTCCGCCTTGTCCCGGTTGATGAGTGTCACGTGATGGCCCTTGGCGACGAATGAGCGGCAGACGAAATAGCCTAGTCTCCCTCCACCGACAACTATGATGTTCACCGGTCATCCCCCTGTTCCTGGGCGACGACCGCGGGGAGTATGTCTGCGAGTATCGCGTCGCCGAGCATGGAGACGGCACAGATGGTATCAATGCCGAGGTCGCGATAGACCTCTTCCCGCTGGACGTCGGTTACGCGTGCGATAACGCGCGGGACGCCGAGGAGTTTCTTTGCGATCTGGCCCACCAGCAGATTGATGTTCTGCCTGTGAGTAGTAACGATCAGGACATCGGCTTCATCCACCTTGGCCTCCATCAGGACGGCGAGCTCCGAGGCATCTCCCTCGAGCTCGAAGCCGCTGTACTCGAGCGAAAGCCTATCGAACGCGTCGGCATCCGTGTCAATGACCATGACGCGCTGCCGTTCGTGGCTCAGCCTCTCCGCCAGGTGCGAGCCGAGGCGGCCGCAGCCGACGATGACGACATAGAGTTGTCTGGCCTCCGACATGTGGCTATCCCCTCGCCAGTGGCATGTCTCCAGCACTCAGCCATGCGGGCCCAGGGTCCGCCCGGGTGTGTTGCTATTGTACACCTTGCGGGAGTGTTGAGGAACCCCGATGGGTGGCAGACGAGGCTGGTTGAGGCAGGTGGAAGGTTGTGGCTCGGGGGTTATCAGGGGTCATCATAGCGAGCGGGGCCCGATGGGCTATTCGCCTCTCAGGCCCCGCTCGTACCAACCGCACACGCACTACCTGCCCTGATGGATCCCTCCCCGTGTTTGCACAACCCCGCTCGCCGTTTCATGCCGCAAGACAGTCAGCTATCAGACGTCGCTTCCTGATTTCCCCCCGCTGTGTCTGCGGCTCATCCGCTCGCGCCAGTCAGTACCTCTCCCTGAGTGAAATCTATCCCGGCAGCCGGTAGATGAGCTTGCTGTCGGGTCGCGAGCCGTCCGGATTGCGGATGAACCCTAGGCTCTGCAGCCACTGGTGTGCCGTGTTGTAGAAGTCCTGGCGGTCGTCGGAGCCAAGATGGTCTGCGTAGTCCGTCACATGCAACTGCTTGTCGCAATTGAGATGATTGTAGATGGCCAGAACCTGCTGTGGTGTAGCCACCTCGTCATTAGTGCTCATTGTCACGAGCGTCGGAGTATTGACTCGGGGTGCGAAGTTGAAGAAATCGAAATAGGTCATGGTGTGGATGAGTGCGGGGGCGTCGGGACATTCGAGCCGCTGAAGGGGGCGGAGGAGAGCAGGCGCATCCGCAGGTGTGCGGTCGTTGAGATAGTGGAACCCCGGGGCCGGCTGATGAACGGCAACGAAGGCCACCAGATCGGGATCCAGGGCGGCCAGAGCGATTGCCACCGCGCCGCCGAAACCCTCACCGATGATACCCACGCGGGGTGCGTGCACGTCATGCTGCGAGAGGAGGAAGCGGAGACTGTGGCGGGCGGTCAGCACTGCGTCTCGGAGCGTGCAGGCGCTGGCATCGGGCAGCCCGACAGGATCCCAGCCATCATGCCGCGATGCTTCGGGCAGGAGCGTGATGTGGAGGCTGACTCTGCCCTCGAGCGGAGCGGAATAGTCGTCGTCAGCCCACCAGTCGGTGAGGTGGAGGATGGGCACGGTGAGTGTGGAATCCTTGCAGTCTGTCATCTGCGCGAGGCAGGTCTTTGCGGGGCCGGCAGAGAAGGCAGCAAAGGGATCGGCGGCAGATGCGGCAGGGACGCGCGAGAGCGCTGACTGGTAGGCGGCGCTGCTCCAGAATGCGTCGAAGTCATCTTGCCGGGTCAACTCCGGAAGCCACTGCTGCCATTGCCGGGGCATGGCCCAGGCGGACGTAGCGAGCAGCAGGCAGATCACAATTGAGGCTGGTTGGCGATACATCGGTGCGCTTCTCCTCCCAGGAGCTACAGGCTTTCTGCGTGTCAGCTTTCCTATCGGGAGAAAGCGCCCAGTTGCGAGTAAGGCGGCTGTAACCGGTGGGTAAATCTGCTGCTCGTCGTGTGTGCCTGGCCTGTGATGTCGTGCGGGCGGGTCGTGAAGGCCCAGGTGAGGGGACCGCAGGCGGGAATGAGCTGGATCCAATTCGAGGATTGCGAGAAGGTGTACAGCGCCAGCAGCGGGGGGTACTGGCAGGCATTCGGCAATGGCCTGCTGTTC
Source organism: Armatimonadota bacterium (assembly GCA_030612305.1). Lineage (GTDB taxonomy): Bacteria > Armatimonadota > Zipacnadia > Zipacnadales > UBA11051 > UBA11051. The sequence goes on from JAUWOG010000269.1 coordinate 2,368, forward strand.
GTGGTGCTGCTGGCACTCGCGCTTTCGGCGTTCAATCAGCCCGCGCTTGACGAGGGAGCAATATGCTCCCTGCTTGTGCTCGCGTTGTTCATGAGCCTCACGGCGTACTTCGCGGTTGCAGCGGCGATGCGGGACTACAACAGCAAGGTGGGCCTGGGCAGAGACGGAGTGCTGGTGCAGGAGTGGCGCGGGCGGCGACGTTTCATCCAATGGCGCCACATAACGGGCCTGACCCAGACTACGAGAACATATAAATCCCAAGATACCATTGTCCTGAGCCTGGATGTTCGGAACGCACTGGGAGAAACGGAAGCAGTTCAAGTCGGCTACTACTACTGGTTCACTCTTGGCAGAGGCCTTGTGGAACTCCGCGACGCCATCATCGAGCGCTGCGGGTTGAGCGAAGGCGAGACGGACCAGCGAACTGGGTGTGTCTGGGCGGCGGGAATCTACCGCTCAGTCGAGCGGCGCGTCTGGCACAAATGAGCCTGCGAGAACGCTATAGCACTGTTTCCCGTGATTCTCTCAGTTTGAGGATGTATGTGAGGGAAGACTCGGGCTGGAAGCTGATAACGCGAAGAGGACGCGCAGCGTCCTCCCGCGTTATCACCTGAGCGTGGCAAACGACACCACGCTCAGGCCGAGCCACCCATTGATGAATGATGGGTCCAACTGGAAGCTCAGGCCGAGCCACCCATTCATAAATAATGCGTCCAACTGGAAGCTCAGGCCGAGCCACCCATTGATGAATGATGCGTCCAACTGGAAGCTCAGGCCGAGCCACCCATTCATGAATGATGGGTCCAACTGGAAGCTCAGGCCGAGCCACCCATTGATGAATGATGCGGCCGAAAACGCACGGAGCAAGCTCAAGGCCCTTTACCCAGTGATTCAGGAGTAACAGAGCACTAGAAATGCAGATGAAGAGCCTCGATGAATGCGAAAGGGTTTATTCGACCTACTATAGTGGTATACTTTGTGCAGTGATGCCGTTGACATTTGCAGTCGTTTTTCTGGCGGCGGTGTCAGTCATCTTGTCGCTGTTCAGCGAGATTCTCAGTTACGGGGTTCGACTGGCGCTGACGACTGCGATGGCACCAGTAGCGTGCCTGCCGCTTTTCAAAGTGGAACTACGACGGCGCCATACGAAGGCCGGCGTGTGCTCTGCCGGCCTGGTGCTGCAGAACTGGCGTCGGGGGGTGAGGTTTGTGCCGTGGGAGAGCATAACGGCGTTGGTGGAGAGCGTGGAAAGGCTGCCCTTGTCGGAGGAATTGTGGGGCGGCTTCGAGATGAGCAGGCAGATCACGAGGATTCGTGTGCGGAATGAGGAGGGGATAACAGGGCCGATCTGGATAGCGCTGTGCGACTTCGGTGCGAAGACAGCCGCACGGCGGGAGATCGAGGAACTGCGCGACGAGATAATCCAGCACTGCGGCTTCACGCTGGCATCGGACAGGAAGTCGGGCTGTCTGAGGTTGCTGTGGACACTCAACAAGATGCGGTGGAAGACATGGAAGATTGTCTCCGGCGGGTGAGCGAGCGGGACATGAGGCACCAGGATACGGTACAATTGGGACAGGAGAAAGGGCCATGGGCGCAGAAGATAGCGGCCGACCGGCCCGCTTCGAGGACTGCGAGAGGGTCTATCAGACCGGCGGGGGCGGCGACGCACAGGCCGGGATAGCGCTGATCTGTGCGCTGTTCCGGGTGGGGAACTCGGCGCGGGCTACGCCCTGAGCATCCACGTAAGGGAGGAGCAGTACTCGGTGAAGCCGTGGGATCCGGGCTACTGCCACTTCGAGTTGTCCGAGGACCTGGCGGAGTTGCGTGACGAGATGATCGCTCGCCGGTGGGTTGATGAGGTGAGTTCAGTTGCGCCGGGCTTCTGCGAGACGGCCGGCAAGTACCTGCCGGGTACAGTCGAGCAGCAGTTGTGGAAGTCGCCCGGAAGTGTCGAGGGGAGCGAAGAGGGAGGCGAGGAGAGATGAGGTTTTGGGCCGCGGCACGGATGTTCCGGCGCGGGACGAGTGAGGACCCATTCCACAGACGGAAGCCGAAGATAACGCTGAAGGACTGCGACAAGGTCTATCACACCGGCGGCGGCGGCGACTATCAGGCTACTGTAACGCTCATTGTGGGAGTGTTCTGGGTGGCTATCTCGCTGTTCATCATGGGTCTTGTCTCGCCGCTCGACACGGCCGAGCATGGGCTGCTGTCACGGCTGCGGATATTGCTCTTCGCCATCCTGATCGCCCTGGTGCTCTACGCCGCGTCCGGGGTTTCTGCGCGAGCACGGCAACCGGGTTGGGATATCGGCCGGCGGCCTGCTCCTGGCGCTGTGGTATCAACCGGCGCG
>JAUWOG010000328.1 GCA_030612305.1 Armatimonadota bacterium
CCCAGTGTGGCCACCTGCAGGCAGGTCACCGGAGCGCCCAGGTTCGTGCGCCAGACCAGGTGCTCCTCAGCAGCGTCGGGCAGCATGTACACGTCGCCGCTCGCGCCTGCGATGAGCACTTCGTCTATGCCGTCGCCGTCGAAGTCCGCCACTGCCGGGCCGGTGCTGGTCAGCCCGGAACTCGGATAGGTCCACCAGGCGGCGGTGTCCTCTGCGGCGGTGCCCTTACCCGTGTTATTCACCCACACGGTGCCATTCGTGTGCTCGAGGCGCACCATAGCCATCGGGCCCTCGGCACGCAGTCGGGCAAAGGCCGCTCGCTTCTCGCCGTACCCGGCACCATAGACGGCAATCTGTTGGCCCTGGGAGTCCACAACATACACGTGGCATCCGTACGTGCCGCCGCCGGTGCCCATCGCTACCTCGAGCTTCCCGTCACCGTCGAGGTCGGCGCAGTCAATGGTATCAACGGTGCCGCCGAAGTTGAAGACATGCCATAGCTCCTTGCCCTGTGGCGACAGAACCCAGAGCGTGCCATAGACATGCCGGTTGCCGTGCATGAAGCACTTCGCACCGGCGAGTATCTCCTGCGTGCCGTCGCCATCGAGATCGGCGATCTCGAGTGTGATGAACTCGCCCTCGCTGCTGACGAAGCGGCCGATGCCCAACTGTCCGGCCAGCTTGTTCGTTATCTCGCGCCCTTCGCTGCTGAAGCTCCAAACCTCCTGCCCGGCAAGGTCAGTGGCATACAGCTTGTAGTCATCGCAGGCCGACAGGACTTCGAGCTTCCCGTCGCCATCGAGATCAAGGCACGCCACATCGTTGATGGCCTTGTCGGCCTTGTGGCGGCAGACCTCCTTGCCATCGGAGCCGATGACCACAGTCGTGCCGTCGGTGAGGCCGGCAATGGTCTCCGGCTTGCCGTCGCCATCCAGATCGGCGGTTTTCACCGCCTTGACGAAGGCGTCGCCGGTCTCGCCCTGCCATTCCCAGACTGTCTTCATCTCGCGCCCGGACGGCTTTGCAGCCGTTCCCGCTCCCGGCTTCTGAGCGTTCTCCCAGATGCGTTTCGCGCCGGCAGCCAGAGCGCTGAGCACCTGCGGAGGCATGGTGAGGGGATTGCGTCCGGCGCTGAGGCGCACCTCGTCGCCCACGACCTTGATGACGCTGCTTGCCTCAGACACCGCCACTCCCCTGCCTGTGGCGATGTCGAATTCGATGCTCACCGGCTTATCGGCGGCGAACAACTCCGTGTCACCCCAGCGCAGCGCGGTAGCTCCCGTCAACGCAAAGACGGTGGGGCTGATGTTGAACGCCTTGGCGGTGACCGTCACACCCTCGGCAGGGGCGAATGTCTTCGCCTGAGCGTCACCGGCGGCTCCGGCCAGCCAGTAATGCGTCCCGTCAGTGACGATGGCACAGTTCTCCGCAAGGCCGCGCACGGAGTACTCCGAGTTGATGCGCCAGTCTGCGACCGCTTCTTCGAAGTCGGCGTTGGCTACGAGGTTATTGTCCGGCTCGTCCACCTTGACGACTTCGATGTCGTCATACCATGTGAGGCCGCCCAGGGCCTTGTATGTGCTGTGTATCAGCCAGAGCTCGCACGTCTGACCTTCGGGCGCGGCGGTGAATTCCTGCTCCACTTGCTCCCATTCTTCCGCTTTCGTGCCCATTCTGACGGGCACAGCTTTCGAACGCGGATCGCGAATCTCAATGTTGCCGCCGACCTTGCCATTGGTGCGTATCGAGGCTCTGACGCGGTACTTAGCGCCGGGCTCGAGTTCGGGCAGGCTCTGGTTCAGGCATTGCCAACTGTTTCCCACATTGACCAGCTTCAGCGCCACCTTGCCCCCGTGAGGGTTCTCGAAGTCCAGGAGGGCGGTATCGGGGGTGGACTGCCAGCGTCGCCAGCCGTTGATGACCGCCACGCCACCCTTGACCCACAGCAGGCTGCAGAAGGGCGCCTCATCTCCGGCCGCCATCTCGCCGCTGCGACCGAAGCGCAGCATGTGTGAACCGATCGTGCCATGGGCGGAGCCTTCGCCGCGAACGCTGATGCTCGGGCTACCAGCCGCCTCGACGACAAGCGCCGGATTGCCATCGCCGAAGACAGCCTTGCCGTCCTGCACACCGGGGCGCGCTCCGGAACGCCACTGGCAGAGGCACGTGTAGTCCCCGGCCTCCTGCGGCCGCACCGCATCAAACACCAGCCAGTAGCGCTGCTTGTTCCAGACCACGCTGCGCATCCAGTCGGTGCCGTTGTAGTCAGGCATCCGCGACTGCAAAAAGCCGGTATTTGGCAGGTCGGCTTCGGTCTCGAGGCTGCAGAGGTACGGGATAGTCGGGCTGGCCTGGCCGTTGCGGATCACCAGCATCACGTTGTAGTACTTCATCAGCGACATCCCCCACCGCCCGTTGACAAGCCAGCCTCGGCCCTTGTCATACATGGAGACAAAACCGTTCGCCGGAGCGCCGTAGTGGAAGCCGATGTTGACGCCCGGAATTCGCGCGTACTGGCTCAACCTGTCGAAATCCACACGCATCACGGCCTGGTTGAAGGCCTTCTCCTGGGGCACGCTCAACTCGCCACGCACCGTGGCAAGCTCCTTGTACCATGCTTCACCCATCCGGAAGGCGCGCAGGCCGGTGATGTCTAAAGGCGGCACGGGTTCGATGTCAGGTCGGCCCAACCAGCGGTTGCCATTCAGCTTCCCGTTCCCCACCTTCGTCCCGTAGTCACTGCCTCGGCGCTGGAAATTGCTCAGCCACAGCCAGCGACCGTCGTTGTAGTAGCGTGCTGCCATCAGATGCGTCGGTGACTGTCCGCCCATCGCGGTTCCGGCATTGTCCGTCACCAGCGTATGGTATTCCTCCCAGCGGAGGTTTTTCTTGCTCTCAAACCACGTGTAGTCGTCTGCGTACTGGGCGTAGTAGGCCAGCAGTCTCGGATGTGTGCCCAGGTAGCCGGTCTCGCTCATGAAGCCGTCCGTCTGGTAGTAGCTCGCCATGGCAATGCGCACGTTCTCCATGCCCTTTTCGAGCCGTTCCATCTGCGGCGTGTCCGGGTAGTACTTGGTGAAGTAAGCGTGCCCGTAAACCACTGACAATAACGGGACATGTCCCGTCAGTCTCATGCGCCCCGGCTGCCAGTTACGGACCCGTGGGCCTTCTCCCATGCGAATGGCATAGTCGTAGAAGAGGTTGGTGAACTCGAGGCGCACGTCGTCAGTGATGGAGGGGCTTTCCTCGACGAGGTTCCAGGCCAGGAACATGTCCGGCATGTCGTACTTGGGCGTCACCAACTGGCGGTCCAGCGTGAACCGGTAGTACTCCGCCATCCAGCTCTTGATAACCTCGTTGTAGATCTTCGCGTACTCCTCAACGCCGGTCAGATAGTAGTCATACCCCAGGCGCTGCACCGGCCTCTCGCAGCCGTACCAGAGCGATTCGGCGTCCAGATATTTCTCCTTGTAGTAGTCCCATTCTGTTTGCAGCTTCTCTTCGGTGATCGTCTCCGCGCCGTTGAGCTTGATGTCCAGCAGCAGCGGGAGCACCAGATCCTTGCCTTTGGTGATGTGAGGCAGGAACGCGCTGACAGCTCTCTGCACTCCTGCGGCGTCACTCCCGCCAAGCATGATGACGTTCTTCCCCGTCCCCCACGGATCGCAGGCCGTCCGCACGACGTAGCCATCCGGCCCCGGATAATCCAGGTCGCAGGCGATGTACTTCTGCCAGTACAGCCGCTCGGCAAACGGGTTGTTGTCCATGTTGCCCAGGAGGATGACGTGCTGCTCGGGAGCCTTCTCCCCCATCTCGGTGCCGGTCTTCATCTGCAGCGCGGCCCCGGTCGCCTTCGTGATGGCGTCTTTCACCTGCAGGCCCAGCGCGCGGTATTCGTCACCCTCGTCGGGTATCACGATCAACGCGTTTGCCTTGCCGGCAGTCACCAGCGGCGTCTCACGATGCAATTCCTTCAGCTTGGTTATGAGTTGCTCCGGCTTGCCCCCGGGCTGCGCAATACACGCACAAACCGCTACCCATAGCGCCAGCACTGCAATGCCCGTTTTCGCTCTCATGGCAATTCCTCCCGACGATTCTGACCTGCCCCCGCCGATTGCGTACTGCTGTCTTTCTGCATAGTTCGACTCGATGGGGGCGGATTCCTGTCTGCGGCGCAATTCAACGGGGGGCACCCGCCGCCGGCGAGCACGGGCCCCAGAGCGCGGCAACAGTACAGGATGCGTAGGGAGGTCAGTGGCAGGGAGATCAATGGCCACGCAAACGCAGAGGCCGTCGGGCTGCTTCGGGCCCCCGGGCACCCCCCCGGCGCC
>JAUWOG010000706.1 GCA_030612305.1 Armatimonadota bacterium
CCGTCAGCCCTGTAGTCCCCGCCGACTAGCGCTCTGTCAGTCGCGAAGCTTTGGATAAAGGTGCTTGAGCGTGCGACTGGCATGTCGGCCCGCATCATTCATGGAATGGGTGGCTCGGCCTGAGCTTTCGGTCTCATCGAAAGCTCAGGTGCCAATTCAACAAGTTGTGCTTGTTGAATTGGCAGCTTCCAGCCCGAGTCCGTTCCCAGAAGATACGGCCTGCCCGTCTCGTACTCCCAAGGCCTGTGGGGCTAACTTATGTCGCCACAGGCCTTCTCATTACAATTGCTCGATCCAGGTCACTCTCATGCCACAGCAACCCACACTGCAAACGGAGCGCCTCCTCCTCAGGCCGTTCACGCTCGAGGACGCGCCTGATGGCCAGCGCCTTGCCGGCGACCGCGCCATCGCGGCAACTACCGAGTACGAGGCACAATCCGACACTGAGCGACAGCCAGAGACCTCTCATCAACCGGAGCGCAACCATGACACCTGAAGAGCAATTCGCACTCCTCACCGGCGATGCGATAGTCGTCGAAACCGCCGCTGACCTCCTCGAGAAGCTCAAGCTCGACCGCCCACTCCGCATCAAGTACGGTGCCGACCCTTCCGCACCGGACCTCCATCTCGGCCACAGCGTCCCTATCCGCAAGCTCCGCCGCTTCCAGGAACTCGGCCACCATGTCATCTTCATCATCGGCGATTTCACCGCCCGCATCGGCGACCCTTCCGGCCGCTCCAAGACCCGCCCCATGCTCAGCCCCGAGCAAATCGAGGAGAACGCCCGCACCTACGCCGACCAGCTCGACCGCATTCTCGACATGGACAAATGCGAGATCATCTACAACAGTGAATGGCTTGCCCCCATCGGCTCTGCCGGCCTTTTCGAGCTCGCTTCACACTACACTCTCGCCCGCATGATCGAGCGCGACGACTTCGCGAAGCGCCTCGCCAATCAGACACCCATCTCCATCGTCGAGCTTCTCTACCCGCTCATCCAGGCCTACGACTCCGTAGCCATCGAGGCCGACATTGAGATCGGCGGCACCGACCAGCTCTTCAATTTTCTCATGGCTCGCGACATCATGCGCGCCTATGACCTCCCCCCTCAGGTCGTCATGACCTGGGACCTCCTCGTCGGCACCGACGGCCACGAGAAGATGAGCAAATCCCTCGGCAACTACATCGGCATCGCCGAGCCGCCCGGGGAGAGGGACGGCAAGCTCATGTCCATTCCTGACGATGCCATGGGCCAGTACTACCGCCTCCTCCTCGACAGGACCCCCGAAGAGGAGCAGCACTTGCTCGCCGCTATCGCCGCCGGCACCACCCACCCCAGGGATGCCAAGAGCGCCCTCGCCCGAGAGATCGTCACCTTCTACCACGACGCCTCCGCCGCGACTGAGGCCGCCGACGAGTTCGACCGCATCTTCGCCCAGGGCCAACTCCCCACTGACATTGACGAAGTCACCATCTCGCAGGCGCAACTCGATTCTGAAGGCGCAGCCCTCATCACCGACCTCATCCTCGCGGCCGGCTTTGCCTCATCCAGGAGCGAGGCCCGCCGGATGGTCCGCCAGGGCGCTGTCCGCCTCAACAGTCAGACTATCGCTGCCGAGCAGCAGCCCATCGGCATCACTGGGGAGGAGATCTTGCAGGTGGGGAAGCGTCGCGTCGCGAAGTTCATCTTGCAGTAGCCACACAACAACAACCAACAGGGGGGGCTCGTTTCGCTTGCCTTCCTGAGGAGGTACAACATGGCTGACAACAATGGCGCAAACGCGTTCGCGATGCTCGGAGCGGTGGCGCTCGGAGCGGTCATCGGAGCGGGCGTCGCCCTGCTGATGGCTCCGAAGCCCGGCGCCGAATTGCGCGAGGACCTCA
>JAUWOG010000094.1 GCA_030612305.1 Armatimonadota bacterium
GATCCCGCTCGCGAGCGGGACGGGGAAGCCTGACCTGCGCCTTCGGCGTAGGTGCCCACGCGTTCCTGCTTTCTGTTGGCGGTGACAATGGCCTCAGAGCGGTCTCCCGAGGAAGCCGTCACACCAGAAGACCGGGGCGTAGCCGTGCTCGGTCATGAAGCTCACCGCCCGCCTCACCTTCTCCATGACGTCGTGCTGGTAGTAAAGCAGGTCGCGCCGGAAGTACTGCTCGTGGATGAGCAGTTCGATCATCTCTCCGGTGTGCGGGTCGGCGGCTTGCTGCTGTAGATGCGGTACCACCTCGTCAACCGCCATGCTATTGACGACTTGGTCGCAAGTGATGAAGGTGACATCCTCAGTCGTGTCCTGCCAGGCGTCGCGCGCGCCGAGATGTGCCCCGCGTTCCTCATCGAGGTAGTAGATGGTGTTACACTCCCCGCCGTGGCGTCTGGGCAGGGCGATGAATGTGTCCACGCCACGGTCACGCAAGGCGCGGACCGCCTCGACGGGCGCTTCGGCCCAGTGCACAGTGGTGACATGGCCGGTCACCGCTTCGCCGGCAAAGCGCCGGACTTGCTCCATCACCATCTCGTAATGCGTGGCCATCAGGTCATATCCGGCGTCCTGATAGATGCGGTTGGGATAGTTCTGCAAGGCATGGAATGAGAGATGCAGCCAGTCGGCGTTGCTCTCCCATTCGTCTCTGTACTTGTCGGGGAACATGGTGAGGTTGAAGTCGCGGGCCTCGTTCTGGTAGTAAATGTTGATGTGGACCTTTGTGCCCGATTCGCGGTGAATGTCCCGCCAGAAGGCAAGGAACCAGTGGTCGAAAAGGGAGCCGTAGGCGTCAGGATCGCGGCCGATATCAACGAGGAACTCGATATTGTCGTCCACGGAGAAGCGGTAGCGCTTGGTGCTGTTGAGGTCCACGGTCACGCCGATGCGCTGCTCGATGCTGAGGCCGCCAAGCTGGAGTTGAGCGGTGATAATCTGCGGCCCGGCAGGCAGCTCTATCTCGGCGCAGAACCAGCCGTCAGTGACACGTGCCGAGACACCGCTGACAGTAACCTCACCGCCCTGCAGCGCTGCTCCGGAGACGGTGAGATGGAGCCCGTCGTCCTGGACGCGGCCGTCGTGTCGGTTGAGGACATCACCATCGTGAGGCTCGTTGATCCGGAGCTTGTCGGGCATAGCTGATGTCATTGCGCATCGTCCTTGGTTATTGCACGCCGGCGCGGGGCACGGCTGGCTTCATTCAGCAGTCGGCTTCATGAGGCCCTGAGTCTTCCAGTCGCAGATGGGGTCGAACAATTTGCCACGGTACTGCTCGATTTGCTGCCACTGGTCGTCAGGAATGGTGTGATGGAAGGGCAACTCGCGGGAGCCTCCGAGATGCCATACCAGATGGGCGACTGCGGTGGCAGTGTGGGCGAGGAGCTCGAAGGAGATTTTGTCGAGGGTGTCTTCGGCGCTGTGGTGGTAGAAGCGCGTGTCGGCGAGGTTGGGGCGGTAGAACCAGAGCGAGGGCACCCTCATCATGTTGAAGGGGAACATGTCGGAATAGGGGGTGACGTTTTTAGTGACCTCGGCGCAGAAGCCGACTTCCTGGACCTTTCGTTCGGCCCATGCCTTCAGGGAGTCATCTCCGACAACACTGATGACATTGTGGCCCATCCACGCGCCGACGCTGTCAATGTTGATGACGATCGCGGCTCTGGCAGCGGCTTCGGGATCAGCGGCGACATACTGTCGCGAGCCCTCGGAGAGGTTCTCCTCCCATCCGCAGCTTATCATCTTGACTGGTCGCGGTGGGGTGCCTTTGCCGAGGGCTTCGGCGACTGCCAGCATCACGGCCATGCCGGTGCCGTTGTCTTCGGCGCCTTCCCCCATCCACACGGAGTCGTGGTGGCAGGTAATGATGACGGGGCCGAGTTCCTCGTTCTGGGCGGCGAATGAGGCAACTACGTTCTGCGATTCGGCCTCCCGGGTGGAGGTCTGGAGGTTGAGTCTGGCGACGGGCTCCCGCATCTTGGCGATCTCCCAGGCTTCAGTGTAGGCGACGGCCGCGGTGGGAATGGTGAGCAGATCAATCCACCCGGCGGCCACCCCCGCACTGATAACCCATGGCATCGGGAGGCGGTCATCCACGAAGAGCAGCGCCGCGAGGCCGCTGCTGCAAAGGCGCTTGAGGGTCGCCGGCTCCTCGCCGAACATCCCGTGTATGAAGCCTATCTTGCCGTTGAGGTCCTTGCCGCGGAGGTCACATTCCGTGCCGGTTCCGAGAGAGATGATGGGGGCCTCAAGGCCGTCAGGGGGCGTAGATGGTGAGTGTACGAACGGGTGGCACGCCGATTCGCGCCATTTGCCGTTGAGGTTGACCTGCAGTTGCGCGTGCTCGCAACTGCAAGCGATGGCGGGGAATGTCGTCACTTCGACACTGAGGCCGGATTTCTGCATCTGACCGGCCATGTACTGAGCTGCCTGTGCTTCCTGCTCGCTGCCGACGGGACGTGTGCCGATCTGTTTTGCGATGTGCTGGAGACGCTTCTGGACGGTATCAGGTGATATCTTCACTCCTCGACTGACAGACAATTGCAACACTCCTTATATGAGGAGCCACCCCAACAGGCGGCCCCATGCAGATGGTTTCGGGGGGATTTGGCATGCGTGTCCTTCGCAGGTGGCCGCTTGCCTACCGGCGCTAGTGCTGCCCCCACTGGTCGAACATGAGGATCTCCGACATGGGCTTGCGGTTCTTGGAAGACGGAGCCGCGTCGGGATAGCCCAAGGGCATGAGTTCGACGATACGGATCTGCTCCGGCGCGCCGATGACCTGCCGGGCAGCGTCCTCCGAGAAGGCCCCGATCCAGCATGTGCCCAGGCCCTCAGCCGTCGCCGCCAGGGCGATGTGCTCCAGCGCAATGGCCAGGTCAATCGTGTACTTGAGATGCCCGCACGGCATGGTGGCCTCATCAGTTTCGGCGCAGGCAACGATGACGACCGGGGCCTGTGCGAGGAACTGCTGACCGTTAGCGGCCTCCGCCAGAGCCTGGCGCTTCTCTGGGTCGATGACGATGACGAAGCGCCATTCCTGGATGTTGCCGGCTGACGGGGCCAGGCGAGCCGCTTCCATGATCCGCATCAGCTTCTCTTCGGGTACCGCGTCCGGCAGGTAGCTGCGAACGCTGCAGCGAGCCTCCACTGCGTCAAATAAGTCCATTATGTTCCCTCCTCAAGAGGCGACCACCAGGCGGTGAAGTTGCGGTAGCCGCCATGTCTGTGTTCCTCGATAAGCTGTGACCGGGGGAATACCCCGTGTGTATATTGGTCACGCGGAACCCAATCTCCTGCATTTGGCACGAAATGCAGCGAGGGCAAAGGCCTCTACTCGGCGAATGTTGAGATGTGGAGGAGGAAATGCTGCGGCAGAAGGTCCGTCTGGCAGTGTGAGCCGGACCAGATAGATCCGTCGAGGAGGTTTCACTTGGCACGCAAGTTCGTACCGCAGAAGGATCCGACGCGCCGCATGAGGGCTGTGATGCCGCCGACAGAAGGAGTGGCTCCGGAGCAACCGCTATACTATCTGTGGCGCGTGGCTCCGAGTCGGATGGGCTTTTTCTTCGACCAGCTTGCCCAATTGCTGCACGCGGGGGTCAATATCTACGAGGCACTCCTCGAGCTGTGCCAGCGTGGTGTTGATGGGCGTCTAAGCCGTGCCGCGGCCTCGATGGTGCAGCCCATCGCTAATGGGGGGAGCTTCTCGGAGCAGCTCGACCGCTACCCGGAGCTTTTCCCGGCGCATGTGCGGGGGCTGGTGAAAGCGGGGGAGAAGAGCGGCCGGCTCGACCGCATCACCGCCCAGATCGCGCAGGATTATCAAGAACGCCAGAAGAGAGCCTGGGTCATATCGCTGGTGCAGTTATGGTTCGCGATCCCGCTGGTGCTGATATTCTTCGTCGTGCCTCTGCCGCGAGCGATAGACCTGGGCTGGAGCTGGTACTTCGGCTTCGTCCTGCGCGTATCAATGCCGGTGCTTCTCGGCACCATATTGCTCCACCAGTTGTCTAAGGTGATACTGAATCTGCGGCGCTTGCGGCGTCTTCGCGACCGCGTGCTCTATGCGCTGCCGGTGGCAGGTCTGCTCATCAGGCGGGCGGCTACGCGGCGCTATATCCTCGCACTCGAGGCGCTCATCGGCAGTGGCGTCGAAATCCAGGAAGCGATGGAGATAGCCGCGTCCACGGCAGGGAATGTGGTCATCGAGGAGCAACTGATGAAGGCCGCTGAGAAGGTGCGTGGCGGCACTCCGGTCGGTCCGGCGCTGGCCGGTGCCAAGGCTCTGCCCGTGGAACTCCGCCAATCGCTCGAGACCGCCGAGCGCGCAGGGAGCTACGACGACGCACTGGCTGGGCTCGGGCAGTGGGCCAGGGAGCTGCAGGCGAGGTCGCTAAAGCTTGCCGGGCTCGGCGGGTATGGGATAGTATTGTTGCTTGTCAGCATAGCGGTGGCCGTCGCGGTCGGCTATACGTACATAAGCTACGTGGAGTCGGTGCTCAGGAAGGGCGACGAATGGATGCCATAGAGGAGGGCTGCGTCATCAGGGCAGCGATGCTGCACGGAATCTGGGTAGTCATGGCGGCGCTCGGCCTTGTCGCAGTGTCATGCGGGGCGCCGATTGCCCACTGGGGCTTCGAGAATGGCCCGGGCGAGTGGTTGAGCTTCGCCGATGGTGACGCGACCGCAGGCATCTCTGCGGATCGTCCTGCCGTGGGCCAGAAATGCGCGCGTCTGGCGAGTAGCGCGGACGATGAGGCGATGCTTGTGTCGCCGCCGCTGCCACTGGTGGAGGCGGGCAAGCCCTTCGACGTGGAGTTGCGGTTCCGGGCGAACAACCAGAGCGGGCCTCTCCGGATCGGTGTGGCCCCCCGGCAGACGGATGGGCCGCCCAAGGCTGAGACGCTCTGGCAGCGTTCTGCGCCGGCGGACACGAAGTGGCATGTGCTGAGATTGACCGCAGTGGCACCGCATGACCCGCAACGGCCGCTGTGTCTGACGATTACGTCTTCCGGCGGCGGAGACTGGTCTGTTGACGATGTGGCGGTGAAAGCGAAGCCGGTTGCCCACGTGCCGGGCAGTGTGCCACCGCATGAGGCGATGGCTCAGGCCGCCGTCTATCCGGAGCCGCTGCCGGAGGGCTGGGAACCTGGCGGGCTTCTGGATGCACGGAAACGCGCCGTCGGCGACAAGGCCGAGCTGATCGTGGATGTCGCGGGCTTGCAGATAAGCATCCCGGAGCACGCAAGCTGCCGTCGCGGCTTCCGCACGGGGATTGATACGTATTGCTCGAATCGCGGGACGGCGGACAAGGTGCTGGAAGTTATCGTGCAGGGCCCCCCGGACATGAGAGTGCCGAAATGGTCGGTGCCGATGGCGGCCAAGAAGACCTTGCACCTGCGCGTGCCGGTGCAACGGCTGCTGACGGGCGACTGCTGGGTGAAGATGAGCTTCGGGGTCAAGGGCGAGCGTGCTGCCGCACCACTGCGTTTGCACGCTGAAGCGAGCTATCCGGTACTCGGGTGCACCTGGCCGGAGGGACAGCAGCCGGATGCCGGCGAGTTGCAGCGAATGGGCGCTCTCGGGGCCGCAATGCAGCAGCTCATCATTGATCCGACGGATGCCGAAGGAGTTCAACGTATCGCCGACGTGGTCAGGGCCGGTTCCGGCGCTATTGAGTGCCTGCTGTGTCCGCCAGGTGGAGTAGTGGACGGCCTGCCCGCTGCGCTGCTCAGTCCTGAAGCCTCCGCCGGCAAGCCTTGCTGGTCGCCGCACACTTCCCCGGCTGTGCCTGTAGCCGAGGCAAAGGCGGCTCTCTGCAGGATGGCGACGTCGCTGTACAAGCATGATGAAGCGCCTAACGTATTCTCGTTTCCCTACTGGCTGGCATGGGACGCGGCGGAGGGTTCATTGAGGCTGCCGGCTGAGTATCCGCCGGCGGCGACGGACCTGCGCGAGTGCCTGGGCAGGAGTGGCGATGACTGGGGCGTGCAAAGCCTGGTGCTGAGCTTGCCGCCGCTTCCCGGTGCGGCGCTCCTCGATGCGCAGGTGGATGGTCAGAGAGAGGAAGGCGCGGCGAGCTACTGGGCGGATTTCAACAGGCGCACGGACCTGGCCTCGATGCGAGCAGCCGCGCGCCAGGCGGAGGCCCACCTGCCCTTCACGGTACTGGTTCCCGACCTGGCGGGCAGCGGAGATCGGCGCATGGATGCTCTGAAGCTGGGCAAGGCGATAGTCAATGCGGTCTGTCAGGGCAGTACGGCGGTATTGCCGGAGGTCGCTCTGCTGGAGGCAGCGGCGGATGCGGACCCCGACCCGGTTTCGCAGGCGTTCACCGCGCTTGCGGCCGAACTTGCCGGGACCACGGCGGTCGCGGCGCTGGAGCCCACGGATACGATGTCGTCGCGGCCCGATGCGGAGGTCACATACAAGCTGTTCCTGCGCGGCAATGAGGGGATCGCGGTGATGTGGAACAACACCTGCGGGCCGATCGAGGTGGCTGCAGGCCTGCGGTCGCAGCCGGTCACGGTCAAGCTGCTGCGGTTGGCATACTACGGCGATTTCGTGCAGGAGGAATTCCAGCCGGTGTTCAAGCTGTCCGCCAAGGCAAAGGAGTTGCAGCAGCCGGGCATCTACCTGCGGCTCGATCCGTTGGATATCACGGTGCTGTCCATGCGGCTGGTGGACCCCACCATCGGCTGGCTGCGCGGGGTCTTTCCGGCCAATGAGTTCAATGTGAGGCTGGCGCCGAGGAAGCGCGGCCCGCAATGGTGGGAGAGGCTGCTGTTCTGATATGCACCGGCGAGATAGTTAGATACCTATGGAGGGTACTAGATGAGAAAGCTGCTGACAATACTGGCATTGAGCATGTTGGTTGTTTCTGCTTTCGGGCAAGACGCCGGTGACGGCGATGTGCCTGAAGAGGAAGTCGCCGAAGAGGTGGGGCCACCGTTGCTCGAGTTCGTCAAGGGCCTCAGTACCACGGAATCCCTCGTCGAGAAGCTCGCCGTCATCGCGCTTATCATCGCCATGGCGTTTGCGCTCTACTGGGTGGTGCTGCAGCTAATCCACCGCGTAGTGCTGCGCCTGGAGGCAGAGAGCCTGACAGCCAGCGCGCGCGTGCGAGAGAGTGGCAAGCGTGCAGTAACTATATTGACCCTGCTTGCCAATGTGGTAAAGTGGACGATCGGTGTCGGTGCCTTGCTGTGGATCCTATCCGTGCTCAATGTCAAGATGGCTCCGCTGCTGGCTGGCGCTGGTATCCTCGGTGTCGCCGTAGGCTTTGGCGCTCAGACACTCGTCAAAGATACCATCACCGGCTTTTTTCTACTTCTGGAGGGCCAGTACATAGTGGGGGACTACATCGAGGTGGCTGGGAAATTCGGTCTCGTCGAATCCATCGGCCTGCGTGTGACAGTGCTCAAGGACCTCGACAACCAACTGCACTACATCCCCAATGGCTCGATCACGACGCTGACCGTCTATGAGGAGGCCTTCGTCAACTACATAGTCGAAGTGCCGATGGCAAGCGCCGATGATGCCCACAAGGCGGCCGATGTTGTCCAGGGGGTAGTCGCCGACATGCTTGAGGATTTCCCCCGGCACCTGCCTGCTGCCGGGCCTGTCGTGGTTGATATTACCAGCGGCGGCGGGGCGTCTCTGCGCATCCCGCTGGCGATATTCCCGACGCAGGACTGGCTGGCGACTGAGGAACTGCCGACCCGCGTGTCCGTCGCGCTAAGTGGCGCAGGTATGAGCATACCGGAAGGCCGG
>JAUWOG010000352.1 GCA_030612305.1 Armatimonadota bacterium
CGAGGTCATGTCACCGGAGCAGCCGGCAGCAAAGAGCATCCGGCCGCCGATGGCCTGCTCGAACGCCCCGCGCGCCTCAGCCGGGTAGTCCGCCGAAATGGCGTAGAGGTCATCCTTGCCCACGGAGCCGGGACAGGCAAAGGTGGCGAGAGTAGCCAGCGGCTGACCGTCCGCAGTGTCCACCCGCAGAATCGGGACTTCGCTATCTATGGGGGCAACGCTGAGGCCGTCCAGCGCGGGCAGCGGAGGAGAGAGTCGCGGGCCGAGATGCCCGTGCCGGGGCCATGCGTCGGCCAGCTTTGCACCCTCGCGGGAAGCCAGCGCAGCCAGCTCAGGCTCCAGCGTGTAGGTGCCCACACACTTCCCCGTGCGGAGGTTGACGGGGCGACGGTTGAAGCTGATGCCCTCCGCTCGGCCGGTTTCCCAGCCGGCGACGGCCGGCTGCAACTGCTCGCAGGCCTCGACCACCGCACCGGCCAGCGCAGCGGCCGCAATCCCTTCGTACTTCTCATCCACGGAACTGCGCAGCAGCGTCTTCACATAGGGTATCGGATTCATGCAGGGAGCCCAGTGTGTGTGCGTCGCGCAGATCATCACCTGCTCGCCCGGCATACCCGTCGCCGCCGTCACCCGCTCGCGCACCTCGGCGACGAAAGCGGCAGCCACATCCTCCAGGTCCGCGCACACAATGGCAACCGATGTCTGCTCATTTCTCAGCACGAGAGCGTAACCGAAAAGGGGATCGTCTATGCTTGAGGAGAGTTCTTCACGACCGCCAAAGCCCGACAGCGGACAACCTATCTCCGGCGTGAGGTGACAACTACCGAATCCAGCTTCCAGAGGCATGTAACTGCACTTCCTTTCGCTCTACGAGAGCGTGACACTCTGTGAGCAGGGGGATAATTCCTTGCGGCGAACTCATGCACCTGCCTTGCCAGGACAGAGATTCGCGGCGCGAAAAAGCGGCAACAAGTGATGCGAATCTGGTTTGATTTCTTGACAGGGGGGTATATCTACTATAGGATATAGTAGATGGGCACTACAGCCGATAGTAACAAGCTAATGGGAGGTGTGCACGATGAGACTGACGACACTGCCGATACCGTGGAGAGTGATAGTCATACTGCTGCTGGGAGCGGCGATGGTGCTGCTCAACGGGTGCGGCGGGAGTGACATAGACGATGACGACGGATACGACCCGGGCGACCCGGCATATCCCCAGTACAAGGACCTGACGCTGATTCTTCGCGTTGTGGATCCTGACGGCGACCCCATTAGCGGAGCTTCGGTCTGGGTGGATGACTCCGAGGATGACAGAACGACCGATGCGCAGTTGCATCCGCTTGGGGAAGGCTATCCGCGACAGTGGCGCGGCTGGCTGGCGAACTGGACCAGTGACGATTACCGCCTCGTCATCAACTACCGGGGCGACACCGACGAATTCCTCATCGAAGCAGGCAAGACCGGCTACTGGTCCGACAGCACGCGGGTCGTCATATCGGATTACGAGCCTGACGAGATATTCGTCAGAGACGTACTGGTGCTGCGGCCGAAGAGCGGCCGGCTTAGCTCGGCACAGACCGAAGATGAACCCAGGCAGGCCGAGATCGTGCCCGCCGACGAGGACTTCCAGCGCCGGCCGGGCAACGACCCGAGCATCACAATCGGCGACGAGTAACCAGGCGAGAGTAGTTTTCCCCCTACCTCCCTGAACGACGGGTGGGCCACGACCTGGCCCACCCTTTTGCAGGGCGCGCCCGGCACGGCAAATGGCCTCCAGCGACCCCCGGGGTGGTCTTTTGGCGACGATTTTCGGCTTGACCTTGGGGGTCAGGAAGCACTGGTACAGCGGGCCGGCTGAGAATGGGACCGGGGTTGGCCCCAGGGCTGAGCGGGGTCAGTGGTCCCTGGTACCAGAATAAGCGGATGCCGCCGGGCCGGCAGCAGGCGCTGAGCCTGTTGCGGTCGTGGCCCCTGTACACTTTGAGGGGTGCGAGCAGGCCCTACCTCCCCATCCTGTCGGTCAAGCCTCCAGAACGCCCCTCAGCCCCTGGCGCAGCGGGGCTGCGCACCTCAACCGCGTCGCGCCGCAGAGGTTTTGCGCGCCCCGTTTGCGGACAATGCCGGATCACTATTGCAATATAGCGAACAATATGGCGCACCGGCAATATACAGCAGGGCCCAACCTGATGAGTGAAGAGAGCGGCTGATGCGAGCGCCAATCAGCGAGGTAGGTCAGCCGCAAGCATCGCACAATAGTACGCAAGTCGCGAGGAGGAGGTCCGGGCGAGGGCACAGCGCGGGCTGATGTATTCAATGGCTACCATGAGGGGCGGCAACCGGGCGCGAGCATGGGCCGGAAGCAAAGGGAAGAATAGAGGGGCGGACATCAGATCGTCCGCCCCTCGGTATGGCCTTCGCTGGGGGATCTTCAGAACTCGTTCTGGACCTCGACGACGGCGCCGCCGTTGCGGGACGACTCGATTGCCGCCCAGGCTGTAGCCACCGTCTTCGCCCCGTCAACCCCGTCTATCAGCGGCGTCTCGTCGTTCACGATGCAGTCAACGAAGTGCGTCATCTCCGCGGCCAGCGCCTTTGTGAAGCGCTCAGCAGGCAGGTCCAGCCAGCGGTTGTAGCTGACCTGGCGGAGGCTCATTTTTGCCGTCGGGTTAGTGTTGTCGCCCTCGAACGTCCCCTCGGTTCCCCAGACCTTGAGGTCTATGTTGTAAGGCCGCTGGCAGCCGGCAGAAACCGTCACACGGCCGATGACATCATTGGCGAACTGGAGGTTGAGAATCCACATATCGTCAATCTGCTGCACCGGGATGTTGAAGTGGTTGCTGAGAGCGGAAACGCTGATGACATCGCCGCCGAACCAGCGCACCAGGTCTATGGCATGACAGCCGCCGCCGACGAGGACGTGGCGCTTCTCGGGGTCGTAGCGCCAGCCGTCGAAGCCGGGGATCTTCTCGTAGTTGTGGAGATAGCTGGTCTCGATGAAGTAGATGTCGCCGAAGGTGCCGTCGGTAGCCCAGTTGTGGACTTCCTCGAAGAAGCCGTGAAAGCGGCAGACTTGAGCGACCATGAGCTTCCGGTCGTTTTTGCGGGCGGCATCCACCATCTGCTGACATTCCTCGATAGTGCACGCCATCGGCTTCTCGACCAGCACGTGCTTGCCCGCCTCAAGCGCCTTGAGGGTCTGCTCGCAGTGGAGGTAGTCCGGGGTCGAGATGTTGACGATGTCCACCTTGTCGGAGGCCACCAGCTCGTCGAAGTCGGTAGTGGCGACGGGGACTTCGAATTCCTTTTTGGTCTTCTCGACGAGGTCGGAGTCGAGGTCACAGACTCCGGCGAGAGTTGCGTGAGGCAGGTCCTTGCATTGGAGGAAATGGCCGTAGCCCATGCGCAGACCGACGATACCGATACCGAGTTTTGCCATGAGAATCAGTCCTTTTCTAGTTGAGTCGAAATCCGTAGTTGGCATGTTCGCCCGGCGCGGAGAGATCACCTGCCGGGGCGAGATTCAGTCGGTCGCGAGGATTCACGCGGCGGGAACGCGCTGCCACACGCTGACATGGTAGTTGTTGAGGCCGAGCAACCACTTCAGCAGGACGGAGGTGCGCCAGGCGAGGAAGCGGAGAGAACTGGCAGCGCCCCCGGAAAAGGCCAGCTTGCCGTAGCGCGGCATACGGACTTCCTCAAAGCCGGCGCGGGGCAGGATGTTGCGCACGGACTTGCCGCTGAACCAGTAGCAATGACAGGGATGCCAGAACTTGGCGTACTTCTCCGGATGGCTGCGGGCGCGGCGGAAGTCCACGTGCGGGACCTCGAGGACGAGGAGGCCGCCGGGCTTGAGGACGCGGCGGATCTCGGCGAGGCAGGCGTGGAGGTCCCAGTCATGCTCGAGGACGTGGCGGAGGTTGATGACATCAAAGGTCTGGTCCGGGAAGTCGAGACGCTGCATGTCGCCGGTCTTCGCCTGGAGACCGTCCTGCAGGCAGGCGTCCACGGCGTACTGGCTGATGTCCACGCCCCAGGCATCCCAGCCGCTGGCGGCGGCGGCCTGAAGGAAGGAGCCGACGGAGCAGCCGATGTCGAGGAAGGTGCCGGGTTGATGGA
>JAUWOG010000519.1 GCA_030612305.1 Armatimonadota bacterium
CCAGTGTCCCCGAGGGCGATGACAAGCCTGAGAAGTATCCGGTGGCGTTCCGCGACGCCGACGCGATCATCCTCAACAAGACCGACCTGCTGCCTTACCTGGTGTTCGACGCAGATCATTTCTGGGACCTGGCCGAGCAACTCAACTCGACCGCCCCGCGCTTCAACATCTCCTGCACGACGGGTGAGGGCATACCCGCCCTCTGCGACTTCATCGAGGATGCGCTGAAGAAGTTGGCGTCTGCATGAGCCCGCGAGCGAGATGCGTTCTCGCGGTGGCAGAGGCTTGGCGTGGCGGCCTCCGGCAAACCTCCATGCCACCTCATCCCCGAAGCTCCTCCTCTTGTCGTGCAGGACGGTGCCTTGCGGCAACAATTTCCGTTTCCAGGCAGGATTCGCACCGCTCTCTGGCGCAAACCTCTCAACACTCAGGAGTTCTCGACTACGCACCGAGGGGAATCGTGTCATGAGCGTTGAAGCCTGGGAGGACGTACTCAAGCTGAAGACCTACGTGCTCGGAGCCGCCGATCCGAACCCACCCTTCCACCGGCCGGGGGCGCGAGGGGTCTATCCCTATTCGATGCTGGACGATCTGACATCCAGGCCGGAGATGGTCGCCTATCGCGCGCTGCATCTGGAGAACGACTACCTACATCTGATTGTGCTGCCGGAGTTGGGCGGGCACGTGTACTCGCTGTTTGACAAGGTTGCCCGGCGCGAGGTGTTCTACCGCAACAATGTCGTCAAGTACGGTCTGGTGGCGCGGAGGGCGGCGTGGATTTCCGGCGGCATCGAGTTCAACTTCCCCCAGAGGGGGCATTCCCACGTCACAGTCTCGCCGGTCAGCGCCCGTATCATCGAAGATCCTGACGGATGGGACACCGGCATCGTCATAGGCGCCACTGACCGCACGAGCCGGATGCGCTGGAGTGTGGAACTGCGGCTGCCGGCGGACGGTGCCAGACTCGTTCAGCGCGTCGTCCTCCACAACCCTACGCCACTGCGCCGGAGTCATTACTTCTGGTCGAACTCCGCGATGCCGGCCACTGATGATCTTCGTCTCGTCTTTCCCGCGACCGAGGTGAAGACGAGCCACGGCCAACACGCCTACCCCCACTTCTACGACACGGACCTCAGCCTGTACCGGAATCACCGCCTGCCTAACGACATCTTCTGCATGAATTCGGCGGAGGACTTCTTCGGGTGCTACTACGAGGACTCCGACTGGGGGATGGTGCACTGTGCCGACCACAGGCTCAACTTCGGCAAGAAGTTCTTCACGTGGGGGACGGCTGACGAGGGCATGATCTGGGTGGACCTGCTGACAGATGAGGACGGGCAATATGTGGAGCTCCAGGCGGGGCGCTTCGTGGACCAGTCCGTAGTGGAGTTCCTGGGGCCGCACCAGGCCGTCGGCTGGCGGGAGATATGGTACCCGGTACATGGCATGGGCGGCTTCCAGTTCGCCAACTACTCCGCTGCGATCAATATCGAGGTCAGCGGCACCAGCGCCCACGTCGCGGCGATGGTAAACATGACGATGCCGCCGGGGCGGTTAGTCGTTGACCACGACGGGCACGAGGTGTTCAGCGAGGAGGTTGCGCTGCAGCCCGGCGAGCCGTTCAATACTACCGTCGCGCTGCCCAGACCCATCCCCGAGAACGAACTCAGCGTGGCTCTTGTCTGCAATGGCAGGGAGCTGCTGCGGTATGCACCCGGCTCGATCAAGACGCGCTCGCGACCCATCGAGGCGACGCTGCAAGTGCAGCAGGAGAGCGAAGAGGAAAGCGCCGAACAGCTCTGCACGCGCGCGGTCAAGTCTGAGCTTGAGGCTGACCTCGGCGAGGCCAAGCGCCTATACGACAAGGCCCTGCAGGCAGACCCCGGCCTCAGCTTCGCGCACCTGGGGCTCGGCATGATGGCTCTGAGAAGGGGGCTGCCATCCGACGCGCTGGAGCATCTGCGGCAGGCCGTGTCGCGCGACAGGCAGAATGACGAGGCGTGGTACTACCTGGCGCTGGCGCAGGTGATGTTGGGCGAATGTGACGAGGCCGACGAGGTCTTCTGGTGGCTGGCCGGCCGCAGCAAGTGTCGAGCGCAGGCCCGCATCGCGCTGGCGAAGCTGGCCGTCCGGCAAGGCAGAAGCACTGATGCTCTGCACGCCGCGGTGCCCGATGTTGAGCGCAGCCTCGATGCCGCCTTCATCGTCGCCATGGACCGCAGGAGACTGGGGATAGACACCGAGCAGCTCCTCGCTGAGCAGCGCGAGCGCTATCCACTCGCCGCCGAGTTCATAGCCGAAAGCGTGCTTCTGGAGGCCTCGAGCGAAGACCCCGACGCTGCCACCGAGGCTCTGGACGATCTCCTCAGCGTACTCGGCGATGAGCCGGAGGAGTGGCTCGAGCTGGCCCACAAGTACCTCGAATGTGACCGCAGGGAGGACGCGGTCTTTCTGCTGCGCGGCGGCTGTGAAAGCTCGCAGGCCGTCGCCGAGTACCCCATGATCCACTACCAGTTGGCCCACCTCCTCGACGGCGAGCAACGGGACCGGGAGTACCAGACAGCAGCAGCAGCGGACCCCGAGTATTGCTTTTCCTCGCGCGTCGAGGAGCTTGAGGTACTCGAGCGGGCCGCCGAGCATAATCCCCATGACTGGAAGGCGCGCATGTACCTGGGGGACCTGCTGGCGTCACTGGACAGGCATGACGAGGCATTCAGGGCCTGGACGGCCGCTGCCGAGGTCCATGATGGATGCTCCGTCCTGTCGCGGAATCTGGGCCTGGCCTGCAGCGTGTGGCGCGATGAGCATGAGGCGGCCATCCGCTGGTATGACAAGGCGATTACTCAGCGGGCCGAGGATTACCACCTCTACATCGAGCGTGACGCCGCTCTGGGCCGTGCCGGGGCTAATGCACAGACGCGTCTGAAGGCGCTGACAGGGGGCCCGCCTCAGGTTGTGAACCGCTGGCAGGTCGCTGCCTTGCGCACCGGC
>JAUWOG010000714.1 GCA_030612305.1 Armatimonadota bacterium
CCGTGTCTGTGTGGACGAGTTGACCATCACGAAAGGGACGGTGAAGGCCATGACGGCTGACGACCTGGCTCACATAGAGATTCCCGACAAGCCGGCCATCTACGTCGGCGATACGCCGCTGGAGAGCATCCTCACCGACTTCCGCGCCGGCGACGAGGCCGCCATCTCCCGCGTCAAGGCCGCCCTCGCTGCAGCGGCCGGCTATGCCGCCAAGCCCGACGAATGGTACCGCCAGTTCTTCAGGAGCTTCGAGCCGCGCGGCGTGTACACCGTCACCTGCCCCCTTCATCCCTTCAAGACGCGCTACTATAACGACTTCTCATGGAGCATTGACGAGCCTTGGAAGCTCGTCTGCAAGCACTGCAAAGCCGAGGGACGCAAGTACTATTACTACCCCAATCCGGATTACCCCGATGACGGCAACGGCTGCGCGCCGACGGACGAAGTCTGGGCACGCACCCATGATGCGGCATGGTCGAAGGCTCACGACAACATCCCCCACGACCACTGGGATGGCAGCGCCCACGGCGACTC
The DNA here is from genome assembly GCA_030612305.1 of Armatimonadota bacterium. Lineage (GTDB taxonomy): Bacteria > Armatimonadota > Zipacnadia > Zipacnadales > UBA11051 > UBA11051. The sequence continues at coordinate 535 of JAUWOG010000714.1, forward strand.
TGGCGGTGGCCGTCGCTTCTACTTCCTCGGCAAGTACTACGTCAACTCCATCCTCCATCTGCAGCGGACGCCCGTGCGCACACTCGCACTCGGCTGGCATTACGCGACCAAGCTCTTTCCGCCCGACAGCCCCGAACACAAGCAGGCCACCGCCTACGCTCGCAAGGCGAAGGTCATCATGCTCTGCGTCTCGCGTGCCTACATGGGCGACGACTACCTCGCCGCCGCCGAGGGCATCACCCCCGCGCAATTCCAGAAGCGCATGGAGGGCTTCTATCAGCCGTCCGAGGGCGACAAGTGGGAATACGAGAAGCTCACCGGATTCCGGCCCTTCGACTGGACCGATACCACCGTTGGCGATCCGCTCTACGAGGACCGTGTGAAGGCCCGCCCCTTCGGCTACTACGGGCCTTTCATCGGCGCGTGGAACTGGCGCGCCGGACAGGCCAACTCCCTCCTTGAGGCCAATTGCCTCCTCCGCGAGACATTTCCGGCAGACGAAGACGACCTCCGCCGCATCTGCCAGCGCTGCGCCATATCCGTACCCGGAGACAAAGAGCGCGTCGCCATGGGACAGGATCCGGTCGCGTTCTATCTCAAGCGCGGCTGTGTCGAGATGGAGGTCCAGCCGTACACGATGGTCGCTGCCGGCGACAATCTCGCATCATCGGGTCTCACACCTGTCCTGCGCTTGGGGCTGATGTTGCGCGATGACAAGATCCTCGATAATGTCGCCCGCGACATATACTACTTCTACCGCAACCACCTCACCGACGACGGGCTCGGAGCCGAGGGTTCTCCAACATACACCCCCAGCCTCGTCGGCATCATGAGGGCACTCCACGGCAGGACCGGCGATTTCGACAAGACCGCGCCATACTGGGACAAGGAGACCAACAGCGTCAACCTCTTCAAGATGGATGTCTATCGCCACTGCGTGCCCAAGATGCTCTACTACGCCACCGAGGATGACTACTACATCGCCTGGGAGGACTCGGTCTATAGCTCCGGCAGGCGCAGCACCAGCAATCTCGGCTACGTCGAGAATTACGGCGGCGGCATCCCCGCCGAATACCGCAAGTACCTCGAGATCACAAAGAAGGGAGACGGTCCCGCCGGTGTGACTTTCGACCGCAGTGTCCCGCTCCCTTCGATGCTGCTGAATGACCGGCGCAAGGCGATTCTCCGCGCCGGCCCGGCACAGTCACCGACTGTCGTCTCGGTCAATTTCACCAAGGCCTGCGGCCATCTCCACAATGCCGTCATGGACCTCGTCATCCACGCTCACAACCAGGAGCTTGGCTCCGACCTGGGC
>JAUWOG010000148.1 GCA_030612305.1 Armatimonadota bacterium
TCGGCGAGAGTATCTCCATCTCCTCCGCCGACACGCTGTGCGTCCGTATGACGCGGCTCTCCAGAGCCCGTGCCAGCGTCTGTTCGCCGGCCTGGGGCACGCGCTCGATCATGCCGAAGTCCACGTCGTGTTGGCTGAGCCAGTCGGCGGTGTGAACGAGCAGGCCGGGCGTGCCGAGGATCCTGATGCCATTGAAGACCAGGAGCTTCGAGCCGGCATCCAGCGCGGACTGCAGCGACTGGTCCACGGCCTCTGCGCTGAGACAGAAATCGGCGACGGGTCGCGCCACGAGTTCGAGGCCGCTCTCCTTGATGAAGAACAGCGCGATCGGATCATAGCCGACGCCGACATCCCTGAAAGCGGTGATGTCACCGTCGAAAGTGCCCATGCCGGCAGGTCGGCCGGGCTGCGGGCGATCGGGACGCGTCGCCGCCTGCTCATCTGCGGGCACCAGACCGGGTAGCCTGACCTCCAGCGCCTTCGTGTAGCCGCCGCGACCGAGCCCGTACAGCCGCGTCTGGCCAAAGCTGTGGGTGATTCTCACGCGCCCGGAGAGTATCAAGTCGCCCAGCGTTGTCTCGACGAGGGCCACATGTGTCGCGCCTTCGTTCTTCAGCTCGGTCAGCATCTCGTCCATGCTGCGTCCCGTCAGCGCGGCGAGCCGCTCCGCCTCGCGATAGTCCACGCAGAGGCCGACATGGGCGTTGGCGCTCTCGTTGCTGATGCGCAGCGAGGCCAGCCACATCGCGCCGACGAGGCCGACTGCCAGCAAACCGATGACTACTTGCCGCTGATGTTGGGTCATTGGACTCTCTCCGGTATGGATGAGTGGGTGTCGCCCTTCCCCTTCTCGCGTAGGTTGGGCTTCCACTCTAGCTATGCAGATTTGTGAGGCCATAGGGCGCCAGCGAGTATTATTCGGAGGGCTTCACCCTCGTTCGGCCAGCCAATGGAGGGGCCGCGTCGAAGTGCACTTCGCGTAGCGAAGTGGCCGAGGCCGGCCCACGCAAGAGACGAGCCTACCGCGATTGACTGACTGGGCCAGCCTGGCACAGTGCTGCGACAGGCCTCTCCATTACGACCACGGGCTATGAAACAGCGGCGGACAGACGCCGTTCGTCTGCGGACAGACGCCGTCCGTCTGCCTCCAATTGGAATTACCCGGAATTTGCATAACTGCAATTCCAGCCCGACCTACGCCATTCTAACTCCTCGCCAGCGCCGCCGACAAGTCCGCCTCGCTAATCGTACCGATCAGGCCGTGCTCATCGGTCACCAGCAGGTAGCCCTTGCGTTTGCTCACCAGCAGACGGACGGCATCCATTGCGCCGGCATCCGCGCTTATCGCGTCACCGTCGGGATCAATGGGGTCCATCAACTGATGCACTGCGAGGTACGGGCGGTTGTCCGGGTCAACCGCGTCAACGCTGGCCGACCGCAGCACACCGACGACGCGCCCCTGATGCAGTACGGGCAGGACACTGGCGCGGTACGGCCGCAGGTAGGCCTCGACGACGTAGTCCACCGGCCATTCGGCCTCGACGAACAGCCGCGCCGGCATCATCAACTCAGCGACGGTCTTGCCGGCCAGGGCGGCCTGTATCTTCGCGCTCTCGAAGGCGCCGGTGGCGCTGGCCAGCACCAACCAGCCGATGCCGAGATAGACGATGCCGAAGAGATCCCCTCGGAAGACGAGGAGCAGGAGGCCGACGCCGGCAAGGAAATAGCCGAACGCTTTGCCGAGGAATGTGGCTATTGCGGTCGCATTCAGCAGGTCTCCCCAGATATGCCAGATGGCGGCCCGCAACACGCGCCCGCCGTCGAGCGGGAATGCCGGCAGCATGTTGAAGATGGCCAGGCCGATGTTGAGCCAGCCGTTGAGTTGCAGCACGCCGCCCCAGACGCCAGGATTGATGGCGAGGCCGAGCAACCACGACAGTGCGTAGGACACTGCGCCAACGAGCACACTGGCCACCGGGCCGGCGAGGGCTATCCACAATTCGGAGAGTGCAGTCTTGGGTTCACCCTCGCTCTGAGCCACGCCTCCGAATATGAACAGCGTTATCCGCGAGACCTTCATCCCGTACCGGCGAGCCACGAGCGAGTGAGCGACCTCATGCACAAGGACTGAGGCGAAGAGCAGGAGCGCGCCAACTGTGCCGGCGACCCAGTGCTCCCAGGCGGCCGCTTCCGGAAAGCCCTCGGGGAAGTAGTCGCCGCCGAATCTGGCGATCAGGTACACGAATATGAATACCCACGAGACGTTTATCTCGACGGCAATGCCGGTTATTGTGCCCAGGCGCCAGCCTCGCAAGTCGCGCTCTCCCCTCGGCGACGGATGGTGCGTGCCTTATGCTTCGCCATACAATGGGCGCCGGCCTCCCTGTCTTGTATCGGCGCGCAGGGCTGTGATATACTTCGCCCGATGGCAGCACTATCTACCACACCGAGTAGCCGCGCAAGTACTGTGGCGTTTGTCGCATTTGCGGCGAGCGTAGCGTGTCTGGTTGCCTTGTTGCTACCCGGATGCGGGCCGCGATACCCCGCCGGCAGTATTGACGATCTGTTCGTATCAGACAAGCGCTACGTCATAGACAAGGACAAGGGCGTCGTGTACGCATTTGCCCGCGTCGAGAATACCGGCGACGGCATCATCAGGGAAGTGAAGATGGAAGCCGTCATCCGCAGCCCGGACGGCAACAAGCGCGGCACGAACAACATCATCCTCAAAGACATAAGGCCCGGCGAGAAGCGCGATTTCTCCGTGGTAATCACCAGCCACAGCCAGGGCCACACGGTTGAAATCACCGCCAAGGAAGTGGACAAGTAGCGTCAATTCCGGCGGAAATATTGCAGGTGCGAATGGCAAGCAAGAGGAAACCAGAGTTGTAGGGCGAATATACCTGTCCGTCGTCATAGATGACAGGTTCTTTTGCGCTCCCTGGTATGGCAGAGGAACGTGAGCAGGAATGGGATTGTGAGGTGAGCGGGATGGCCGAGGAATTGACTGCCGCCGTCGTCGGGGCGTCCGGTATCGGCAAGCACCACGTCAAGTGGCTGAACAACCTGGGCTGTGAGGTGGCGGCGTTTGTCGGCACAACGCCGGCTTCGGTAGAGGCGACGGGTGAAGTGCTGCGCGAGGAGTTGGGCGTTGAAGCCGCCGGCTATACTGATGTGGGCGATATGCTGGCGGAGATTGAGCCGCAGGTCGTCAACATCTGCGACCCGCCAGATTTGCACTACGATCACTTCATGGCCGCGGCGCACAGAGGCTGCCATATCATGTGCGAGAAGCCTCTGACCTGGGACGAGAAGAAGAGCCTCGACCAACTGGTGCTCGAGGCGCGCGAGATGGCCGAGTACGGCGGCACTGATGTAGTCCATGCCGTCAACACGCAGTACGTGGCCGTCCTGCCCGCATACTATGAGCTATGCGAGAAGTGCGGCCGTTCGATGGGGCCTCCGGAAAAGTTCTTCATGCAGCTTGAGTCACGCCACACCAACAAGGTGTACGAGCGGGTATGGATTGACATTGCGACCCATCCGCTGAGTCTGCTGATGGCGTTCTGCGGCGATGGTGATGTGGTGCCGGGCACTGAGGATGTGGTTATCAACGAGAAGGACGTCGTGGCGCGCTTCTCATACCAGCCGCAGGATGGCCCGGTCTGCGAGGCCGAGATCATCGTGCGAGCGTGGTGCACGGAGGGGATAGTGCGCAGATTCGGCATCAATGATGCGAACGCGGACTACGCGGGCCGCAACGACGAAGACGGGGTGTTCTGCACGTACCTGTCACTCGACGGGACGGAGGCGAAGAGCGACGACCTGATGTACGTCTCACTGAGCCGCTTCGTCGGCGCGATACGGAAGGAAGTGCCCGGCCCGCTGGCGCACATAAGTGAAGGCTACACCAACGAGAAGATACACCTGTCTTTGCTCAAAGCAGCGAAGAGAGAATAGACGTGCCATAGACAGCAACATAACCTGGAGGTGTAGTTTCATGCCAGAACCGGGAGCCTACAATCCCAGAGAAGTAGCAGTGCAGCAGTTGAGACAGGCCGGAGCACGTATCGAGATGGACGACGACATCCTGCAAAAGCTGAGCCATCCGAAGCGGATCATGCAAGTCAGCATCCCGACGAAGATGGACAACGGCTCACTCAATGTGTTCACCGGCTACCGGGTGCAGCACAATATGGACCGCGGCCCGGCCAAGGGCGGGATTCGCTATCACCCGGACGTCAGCATGGATGAAGTCATCGCGCTGGCCATGTGGATGACGTGGAAGTGCGCCGTAGTCAACATCCCCTACGGCGGCGCAAAGGGCGGAGTCATCTGCAATCCGAAGGAGATGTCTCAGGACGAACTCGAGCGGATGACGCGCCGGTTCACGTCCGAGCTCATCGGCTTCATCGGCCCGAACGTGGACATCCCCGCTCCTGATGTCTATACCAACCCGCAGGTGATGGCCTGGATACTTGACACCTACAGCATGAACCAGGGCTACCTGACGCCGGCTGTCGTCACCGGCAAGCCCGTCGAGATCGGCGGCTCGCTGGGACGCAATGAAGCCACCGGTCGGGGCTGCGCCATCGTGACGCGAGAGGCTCTCAAGACGATGGACATTGACATCAGCGGTGCCCGAGTTGCCGTCCAGGGCTTCGGCAACGCCGGGTCTGTCGCAGCCAAAGTCCTTCAAGGCATGGGAGCCATTGTCATTGCCGTCTCCGACTCGCGCGGCGGGATCTATTCCGAACAGGGCATCGCCGTCGAGGCCGCCGTCCAACACAAAGCCGAGACGGGCACCGTAGTTGATTTCGAACGCTGCGACCAGATTACCAACGAGGAACTCCTTGCACTGGACTGCGATGTGCTGGTGCCTGCCGCACTGGAGAATACCATCACCGAAGACAACGCCGATGCAGTCAAAGCCAAGGTCATCGCCGAGGCCGCCAACGGCCCGACGACTCCTGATGCGCAAGCGATACTCGACGGCAAGGGTGTCTTCGTGGTGCCTGACATCCTGGCCAACGCCGGGGGTGTCACCGTCTCCTATTTCGAATGGGTCCAGGGCGGCCAGATGTACTTCTGGAGCGAAGATGAGGTCAACGAGCGGCTCGAGAGCATCATGGTCAACTCATACTACGAGGTTCGTGCCGAAGCCAAGAGAGGTAACCTCAACATGCGCGACGCAGCCTTCAACGTCGCCGTGGGCAGGGTCGCCAAAGCGGTGGAACTGCGGGGCATTTATCCGTAAGGGCGCGAGACAATACCGGTAGATCCTGCTGGTCCGCGGCGCGAGTGCCGATCATCAAGGCACCCACGGAGAGGAACAGTCGCAACCTGGGTGGGGAAGTGTTGATGCGACTGTCGCAGGGATTCACGTTGGTCGAGGTGCTCATTGTCGTCGCCATCATCATCATCCTGGCGGCGATGTTGATGCCTGTCTTTGAGATTGCGACGAAGCGTGCCGAAGCGACGACGTGTCTGATGAATGTACGTAACATCGGCATGGCTGCGGCCCTCTACGCCGAAGACAATGACGATAGACTACTGCCGGCTCGTGTCTCCGGCGGCCCCCCGGGGTACATCGGCATCGGGTGGGGTATGATCATACAGCCGTATCTGCGCAATGAAGCGATCCTCGTATGCGTCTCCGACCCCAATCCGACCATCGCCGCCGGGACCTACGGCCTCAAATGCAGCTACGGCATCAACTACGAGCTCACGCTGGTCGGCGGATACAACAACTCGTCTCTCTGTCTCAGTGACATCAATAGTGAGACGCAGACGATCATGTTCTTCGACGTGGTCTCCCACCTGCGCCGTCTTGGTACGTCCTATCCGTACGACGGCACGGCTGCCGTCGCGACCCGCCATCGCGAGGGCGCTAACTTCGTCTTCGTGGACGGCCACGCAAAATGGTTCAAGCCGGCACAGACCGTCACTCCCAAGAACCTCTGGTCGCCCCAGTAGCTCGGCCTGTCCCCTTACCCCACAGACTCACGACGCCATTAGTGCAGAGCGTGTACGGCGAGGACGCACGGGCAGCGCGACGACTCCGCGGCCTGGTCCGGCAGGCAGATCTCGTAGCGGTAGGAATGCGGCGGCACATTCACGTCCAGCGCGCGGCGAGTGTCCCCGACCACCGGCCCCGGAGACGGAGTCATGTACAGCATCAGGTTCTTCGTCTCGCGGTCCTCATACCACAGGAAGTTTGAGAAGCGTATCTGCTCATGATGTCACGTCGCGACACGG
>JAUWOG010000448.1 GCA_030612305.1 Armatimonadota bacterium
CACCAGACCCCTCGTTGTGACGTTGCTGCTTCTCCTGTGGCAAGATACGTCAAGGCATTGTTGTTCTTCGGGGCGACCGCTCCTTCCTTCTCCTGGCCGATGATTCAGCGCGTTGAGTCGCCGCAAACGCCGACAATATGGAAAGAAATATGTGGATTCACGTGTCGAGAAGGGGATTGTCTGGTATAATGAAATCAGTGAGTATCCACAGCAGATGAGAACTGGCAAAGGAGATGACGAGATGAAGAAAGGCTTCACGCTTATTGAACTGTTGGTCGTAATAGCGATCATCGCTATCCTTGCGGCGATACTGTTTCCGGTATTCGCGAGGGCACGGGAGAAGGCGCGACAGACTTCTTGTCTGAGCAATGTCAAGGAGATTGGCTTGGGGTTGCAGATGTATATCTCGGACTATGATGAGAGGGGAATGTCTCACCTGACCTTGGGGCCGCCCAATTTGCTTTGGCCCCAGATGCTGATACCCTACATCAAGAACGTGCAGATCTTCACGTGTCCCAGCAGACCCGAATCTAGTTGGAACGGGGGCTATGATTCCGGCCTCGGCTATGCATACAACTACCTTTGCAGCACTTGGTACTATCCGCACACGTTGTCAGATGTGGACTATCCCTCGGAGACCTGTGTCCTGGTAGACGGAGGGTACTCCTATCTGTGGTACACGGGCTACTACCGGCATATCATCCCCGCCAGTACTGCCTACGGGATCGATGGGTATGCGACGCTCATAGGCCAGCACAACGATGGCAATAACATGTGTTTCTACGACGGCCACGCCAAGTGGCTGAGCCTGTCGTACATCCACGGACAGATAGGCCGCTACGATCGGCTCAACAACTGGAACAGCAACTAGCTAGCCAGCCCAGAGCGCGGTCAACCATGCCGACACCTATCGCCTGCAGGCACCCCAGCTTGCAGGCGATGTGTTTGGGGATAGACGCCATCCCTGCCTGCCCCTCGAAGCACGGGACGCAGGGCAGGCCATCGGCGACAAGGTCAACACGGTCGCGGTAGATGCGTGTGCGCAAGTGCGGCGCTGTCGCAGACAACGGAGGACAGAGATGAAGGAAGACGAGAGCATCCACAGTGGCGGGCCGTTTGATGCGGCGGCGTTTGCGCGACCTCTGGGCGGCGATGTCGGGCTGGCATGGGAGGACCCGCGCGAGTTGCATCGCATCGTGGTCACCTTTGAGGGCGAGCCGCCGCAGGACCTCCAGCTCCAGTACTGGCGCAGCAAATGGCCGCAGCAGCGTCTCCCCAAGGACCGCAAACAGGGAGGCGGCGCGGCCGGATGGTGGGAGCTGGGCAACTGGTTCACCGGCGAATGGCAGACGGCTGATGCCGACATCGTCGCAGCGGGAAACCGTGCCGAGGTGACCTTCCGGCCCGTGTCGCAGACCGAATTCCCGGACCTGGACGGCTTCGATGCCACGTTCCGCACGACGCTGAAGGTGAGACTGACCGGCGCGTTGGATGGCGAAAATGTGGCAAGCATCGAAGCCTGTACCGACTCGACGTGGGAAGAGATGACGGTGACGGTGGTCTGGGAACAGAAGCCCGAGCATGAGCCGGAGTTCGAGGCCTTCAACGGGCATGTCAGCTCGGCGCGTCGCCTCACCGGCAACAGCCATCTCGTCACGATGTGGCGGACGCGCAATGCCGACCCCAATACCTTCGACAAGACGCTGCTGACGATACGCGGGGCCGAGACGGGGACGGTTCGGGTGGATGAGGGGAGGGCCGGGCCGGTGTGTGTCCAGGACTACGGGGGGTGCATCGGGGCGGGCGAAGACGAGCGCGACTATGCGGCCATCCGGTCTGCAGTGGCGGTGAACTCGCAGCCCGGCATCCGCGAAACCGTCGCGCAACTGCCTGAGCAGACCTGGTCGCGCGCCTGGGCGAACATGGTGCCGAAGCGCGAGCGGCTGTACCTTCCGCTGGGTGCGGACGGGGGCCGGCACAGGTTCGCGCTGCATCCTGACGGCTCGATTCGTTACCGCACGAATAACGCCTACTTGCTGGGTTGCCCGGGGCGGGACACGGAGCGGCTGGACACGGACAAGGAGCAAATACGCATCACGTTCGGCCTGCCGGAGAAGCCCTCTCAGCAAGCGATCGCGGAGGGCACGCTCCCCATCGGCATGACGACCTGGGAAGCCGACGGGACCCGCATCGAGCAGGTGGCTTTCGCAACGGTTCTCGCAGGGACGGATGCACAAGGTGATGCTCCACCGGCGGACGCCTGCGGAGTGTGCATGGTGCAGTTGAGGTTCCGCAACGACGGCGGGCAGAGTGCCGAGGTGTGCCTGCCGGTGCGCTTCTCGGCGCAGGACGAGCCGGAGACTGTCCGCGTTGACGGCGATGGCTTGATACGGGCCGGTGACAAGCTGCGGGCGCAGGTGGAGACAGGCGGCAAAGGCGCATTGGACGATGCGGACGGAGAAGTGGCCTACCGGCTGCCTCTGGAGCCGGGCGACGAGCACGGCATCGTGATGAAGGTCCCGTATGTATGGCTGACCGGCGAGGAGGCCGAGCAATTGCAGGCCCTGGATTTCGATGTCGAGCGCGAAGCCGTGAGCGGGTACTGGCGGCGCGTGTTGGGCGAGGGGATGGAGCTGAACACGCCGGAGCCGGACCTGAATGATTTCCACCGGGCGGTCGCCGCCCATATACTCATCAACTGCGAGCTCGAGCCGGACGCAGACAGGCGCTTCGCCAGATGCGGCTCCTTCAGCTACGGGGTCTTCGCCAACGAGGGCTGCATGATGATAGTGGACCTCGACCGGCGCGGCTATCACCGCCAGGCCCGCGAATGTCTCGAGGCCCTCCTCCACTACCAGGGGACGGTGCCGCTGCCGGGGGATTTCTCATCCCATGAGGGTGTCCTGTACGGTGCGCACGGCTACGAGGCCGTCGGCTACAATCAACATCACGGGTGGGTTCTCTGGTGCCTCGTCGAGCACTACCGCTTCACCAGAGACGCCGAGTGGCTGGCGCGGATCGCCGGCAATATCATCGCGGCGGCAGACTGGATCATCCGCGAGCGCAGCAGGACCATCGAGACGGATGACATCGGGCGAGGCCTGCTCCCCTTCGGCGCACTCGAAGACATCAGCGACTGGTGGCAATGGCTGAGCACGAATGTCTATAGCTGGCGCGGGCTGGAGGCCGCCGCATGGGCGCTGGAGCAGATCGGTCATGAAGAGGCATCCGGCATCCGCCGGCAGGCTGAAGAGTACCGGGCGAGTATCCTGACTGCGTTCACGGCAGCGGCGCAGCGCTCGCCGGTAGTGCGCCTCCGCAAGGGCCATTACGTGCCGCATTTCCCCTCTCAGCCACACCGCCGGGGCCGCTACTTCGGCTGGATCTGTGAGACGCTTGAGGGTGCCATTCACCTGCTCATATCGGGCCTGCTTG
>JAUWOG010000119.1 GCA_030612305.1 Armatimonadota bacterium
ACCGGTGACCACCACACGCAGCACCGTGGCGTCGTAACCCTGCGCCTGGGCCCAGGCCTCATACGCCGCCTGCAGTTCGGTATGCAGTGCCTGATCATCGGGGCTGACGTCCGTCGGCATTCGCACTTCCTCGATGTTGAAGCCATACTTCTTCTGGTACTCCGCGAGCCAGACCTGGGCCTTGTTGCGGATCTTCTCGGCCATGGCATCCTCCGGCCGCAGGGAAAGTACTATGCGCGCGTAGTCCAGCGCCCTGAGGGCGAAGGTAGGGGCCCCGCGCAGCGAAAGAGCCAGTTCCTTACCCTTTTTCAGCACCTCGGGAATACTCTGCTCGACGAGCTCAGGCAACCCCTCCTCAGCGATATTGACCACAGTCAGGCACCACTCGATGCAAGGCGTCCCTCTTAGTGCGATATTGTCACCGCCGGTCTCGTTTCCTTGAGCCTCTGGGACCAACTGACCGAAGGCCTCGGCATCCGGATACTTTTCCTTGAACATCTCCACTTCGGGCAGAACGACCTGGGCCAGGTAGCGCGGATACCAGTAGCACCAGTCCGGCTCCAGCGTCCATTCATTGCGGATGCATTTCCCGACCTCGCTGTCGGCTATCTTCCCGTGCTCCCACCTCATGCGTTTCCACCATCGCTCTGCCACTTGCTTCTCCGGTTCGTCCCCTCCCCATTCCTTGAGGTCTGCCCGACACTTGGCAAATTCGTCGCGCAGAATCTTGACGCAGGCCTCGTCGGCGGGAACGCCGAATTCCACCGCGATGTCAAGATAGAACTCCCCGTCACGCAAGTCGAATTCGGCCTGAGTGTACTCTGAGCGCTTGATGGAGCCGGCGGCGCCCTGGCCCGCAGCTTCCTTCACCCATTCCACGGCGAGCTTGGAGCCGATCTTCGTCTTGTCCAGTTGTGGCATGTCAATCTGAGCCGACGCGACACCAAAAGCACATAGGGTCGCGACCACCAACACCAACATCAGTACTGACCGCATTTCCAACACCTCCTTAGGTAATGACGGAACGCTAACCGCTACGACGCCCACATACGACAGCGCGGCGAAGATCGCACCCGGCCTGCACGCTCGACACCATGCTGACTGCTATGACGCTGGCCTCCGGGCTTCGCCGCTACCACCTGGTCGCGCGGAACTTGCACAGTGCGTGGCCATACCGTGCGGTCTCTTCCGCAGCACTGGCCCGGCCGGGCGGCAGCACATCGCGATGCGGCGTCTCAGCAGTCGTCCTCACCATCTGCTTTGTCATAAACACTCTATTTATATTTCTCCACCTTCATGGCCTTCACCTGCAACACAACAAAGATAAAGAGCGACGCTGCTCAAACCGCCAGGCCGCGCCGCGTAGGTATCCTTCCCGGGGACGGGCAAGGCGCCGGAAGTGACGCGGGCACTGTGACTGGACAGAACACTCCGGCCCACGCCGACAGAGGAAATACTGAGGAAGGATTCGCCGCCTCCGCCGCACCCACCTAACGGCACAACAGATGCCATGCCGATGACGAGAAAAATGGCCGCGCAAAACGTTACTCGCCTTCTCTGTCTCGTCATGGTTTCTGCTCAGTCCTGCATCACGCATCTCGGCCGGTCGCATCACACAATAGCGCGGCCGCTTCCGACATGCGCACGACGGCGTCGGGCGGTACGGGCCAGGTGCGGTTCTCGAACATGTCGGCCAGCGCGGCTGAAGAGCCGTCGAACATCGGGGCCATCTCGAACAGCTTCACGACCATCGGCTCCGCTCCCGGTCCGAGATAGGCGATAGTACCCCGAGGCGGAACATCTTCACCGGCACGCAGCAGCACATGCTTGCCATCGGCGTAGGTCATAGTCATCATCGGCGGGCCGGCGGGCGTTGTCGGCAGGCTCTCCATGCGGATCGGATCAGTGCCGAACGCTGCCATTGCGCTGCATACGAGGTGAATGCCATAGCGGGCGACTATGTCGGGCTTGAGGTTGAAGGTGACGAGCGCTGCGCCGCCTTCAACTCCCTTCAACATCTCGGCCTCCGCCGCGAAGAGCAACTGCGACCATGCGGCGAGGCGGAGGTTTTTCTGCTCGGCGAGGGTGACGAGTTCGCGGGTCTTTTCCGGGGACAAGGAAACGACCTTGTCTGCATAGACGGACTTTCCGGCCTGGAGGCAGCGCTCGATTGTCTCGGTGCGGAACTCGGCGTCCTCATCAAGGACCAACACGCCATCAACATTCTCGATGACCTCGTCGAGAGAGTCGCAGACCTGCTCGATTTTGCAGCCTGCCGCGATGGCTTCGGCTTCAGCGCGGTCTCCGGCCCAGACGTGGGTGATGCGCGAGCCGGTGGCGACGGGCTCGGCGAAGCGTCCGCGGATGAACTCCAGCATCCACTGCTTGGTGCAGCGTTCTTCGAGCAGTTGGGCATCTGTGCCGTTGAAGTACGCTCCGTAGGGGTAGTTGTGGATGAGCACCTTCCCGACCATTCCCAGCTTGACCATTGCTGCCTCCTCCTTATGGACAAGAACACTGGCTTTGGGCTGCACGGGCGGCTTATGCTTCGGCTTTGGTTGCCACTTCGACAACTGCCTGCCCGGCGGGGTCCTTCTCATCATCCGGCGCAAAGCGTCCGCGTTCCACCAGGTTCATCATCTGCTGTCGTGCGGCTTGTGGCAGCTCGGGCACGCGCGCGAGCAGCTCCATGGCGTCAAGCAGCGCGTTGGCCTCGCTGTCACGTCCCAGCTTCTGCAGCGAGAGCGCCTGGTAGTAGCGTTGCGACCACTGCGTGTTCCAGTACGCTGATTCATAGCCCGTGTGATGCGGCACGGCCACACACTTCTCCCAGTATTCCCGCGCTTGGTCCATGTCTCCGAGCTTCTCGTAGATGCACCCGATATGGTAGAAGCGGCGGTCATCTTCGGTCGTGAGTTGCGCGATCCCGAGATGCTCCGGTGCCGGGTGGATGCTGAGCAGGACCTCGAGAGCGGGCTGCAACTCACCGCGAGCGATCATCTGCAGCGCCTCCTGGAACTGGCGAGGCAGCCACAGTGCATGCGGCCCTGCAAGCTGCCAGTTGGGCGAGAAGTCAACTTCGGCACAGAGCGCGTCGAAGTCATCGTAGCGGTTCTGTTTCAGATACGAGTCCAGCAGCACGTAGGCGAGCACCGGGCTGCTCATCACGGCGTCCATCTCGCTCTCCAGATACGCGATCACCTCGTCACGTCCGAGGCCGGGCAGCAGTGCGAACGCCAGTTCGCGCTTCACATACAGGTCCGCCGGTTCGGCTTCAGCGGCTGCGCGGAACAGCTCGAGCCTTGCGGCATCGTCCCCGCCGATCCATTTTTCGTAGAACCCGAGATTGGCCGACAGCAGGTAGTGCTGCTCGCCCATCTCGCGGGCCTCTCGCCATAGAGCCACACCTTCATCGAGGCGGCGTCGCGCAACGAGCAGATTGCCCAGCAGAAGCAACGGCCTCGGGTGCTCAGGCAGTCTCTGACGGGCCCAGTGCAGCACGGGTATCATCTCCAGACGCCCCGGCTGGTGGCCGACTACGTCTGCCTTGGAGGCGCGGTGGAGAGTGCGCGAGGCCTCTGCTTTGCGGCCCTGTTGCTCCGCGACGTACGCCAGAAGCAGGAGCGCCAGCGGCCCGGGCGAGGGGATGACGCGGAGGACGGCCTCGGCCTCCTCGTACATGTGCGTGCAGAGGTAGTCAAACGCGGCTTCGAGCAGAGGTGGCTCGTAGTCGTGTAGCTGCGCGAGGAGTGCCTTCACCGGGCGTGCGGGCAGCTTGCTGAAGCCTCTCGGCCCGGCGGCGACGAACATCTTCTCGAAAAGCAGGAACGGGTCCTGAGCGTCAACTGCGAGGGCGGCGGCGATCTCGGCTGCGGCCTCGTCTTTGCGCCCGAGCTTGCGCAGGCACGCGACGCGCAGGCCACGTGGACGGGTCAGGCGCGGCGAGGTAGCGGCAAGCCGGTCGAGGTGCTTCAGCGCGTGATGCCAGTCGTGTTCCCGCATCCGGAGCTCGGCCAGCCGCACCAGCGCTCTGGGCTCGGTATCGCCACGCGCGGAGAGTTCGAACTCCTTGCGCGCTTCTTCGATATTGCCCGCCAACATCAGCGCCCCGCCGTAGAAGTACCTCGTCTCCAGAGAGTCCGGGTCGCGTTCCAGCGCGATGTCGAAGTGCTCGATGGCCTCATCGTAGAGCCCCTGCCATGTTGCCCACTTGCCGAGTTCACGCCGCGCGGGCGAGAAGCCGGCGTCTCTGGTGAGTACCTTCTCATACAGCGGCCGCAGATCATGGTTGCCCCAGTCGCGGGCCTTCTCGCGGGCCTCTCTGAACAGCTCTTCGGCTGTGCATGACACATGCGGCGTCCGATCCACCACCTCAAGCCAGGAGTCTCTCTTGTTCGGATGCCGCAGGCGGCTTGTACCGAGGACCTCGCCGTTAGCATCGCGGATTGTGACAATGGTATGCTGATCCGGGCCGGCCTTGCCCTTAACATCCACCGTACATTCGGCAGGCGCTCGTGGATCCAGTGCGAGCGGCTGGGTCACTGGCGCGGCTCCGTCGCTCGCAACCGTCACAGTGGCATTGGGGAAGAAGCCGTTGCCCATGGCCGTGACCTTGATGCGCGAACCACGATTCGTGGACTTGACCGCTTCCGCATTGATTGCCGCGCCCGGGCCTGCGCCGTTGAATGAGCCTGTGCCGCGGACCGGATACCATATCTCGGTCCATTCTTCCTCCGTCTCCGGCGGCATGACCTGGAGGTGTTCCTGGATCGGGAAGCGGCCGGATTGTATCTCGCCGAAGACCTGGCCGGTGCTGTGGTGTGTGCGGGCGCGTATGGCGCACTGTTGCTGGTGGGTTCCCCATGTCCAGTGTTTGCGGCCGGGCAGGTCAGTCAGATCTCCCCAGTGCACCAGTCCGGACTGCTCATTATGGTCGTAGTAGCCGAAGAACGGGTCCTTCGTATCAAGCATGTAGAGGCCCAGCATCTCGGGCGGCACGTTGCGGTAGAAGCTGAGGTCGGAGTGACGCCACGTCGGCCAACTGAAGATGCGGTGCTCCTCGCCGTGCATGGCTGCATCGGTGTCGGGGAAGATGTATTCGCTGCCTTCGCCGAGAACAAAGCTACAGTTATTCCAGTACATGTAGCGGCTGTCGTGGGGTGTGCGGTTGTAGAGCCGCACCCGCAGCTCGACTAGCGACCGGTCCGGGTACAGCGTGTAGGTTACCGACCAGCGCGTGCGCCAGATCTGCTCGTACTCGCTGATGATGATGGATGCCGAGCCGTCTTCGCCCTTCACGGTGCTCACCTCGCGCCGGCGGCTGGTTGTCGGCGAGTGGGCCAGCGGGTAGTTGCACTCGATGCCGCCGGAGGTGTAATTGAGGCCGAACCCGGCGTTATAGGTGCGGACTTCGGTGTTGAAGTTGCACATGTCCCGGTCGGCGACCTTGTCATGCACCCGCCAGATGCGGCCGCCGATGTCGGGAGCGATGCTGACGCGCAGGAACTCATTCTCGATCGTCGGCATGTCGTACTGGCGCTCGATGACGTACTTCCTCATCGAGCCGTAGAACTGGTACGGATACACCGACCACGTGGCCCACTGGGGAAAAACCGGATGCGGGTTCAGCGGGGCTTGTGAAAAATCCTTCATGGACACCGTGCGCTTGGTCAGTCTTACCTCAGCCATACTCACCCCTCCAGACTGCACCGGCTGCATCTGTGCATACGTGCCGTTGCGACACAGGTACAATGCCGGCGCAGCATTTGTCTGCTTGCCTGAAGTGTACTTTGGCGCGAGACCATAGATTACCTTCCTGCTGCGGTCAAACAGTGTGCTAATGTGCAATAAGGGGAGCCAGAGAATAGCGAAGCCATCCTGTGCTCTGGCAGGGGGGTTCTTTCGTGTGTGTCTCCAACGTATTGCCGCTGAAGGATGATTCCGTGTGATGTCCGCGAAATTCGGCAAGGTCAGCAGAGCAGTCACGAATGCGGCTGCGCTCGACGGCCGTTGACAGGGACCCCGGATTGGCGCAAGGACAATAGCTGACTTTCAGGGCGCGGGCATCTCGAAGGCAAGCGAATCATCACCGTCGAGGAGATGGCGCTGAAGGGCAAGGCCTGCAGCGACGTCAGGGACAAGCTCGATGCCGATGTCGGCTCAGGCCCAACGCCATGGGAGCGCGGCTTCGGGTTGCCCCTCGTGCGCCACGTGTACCGGCTTGTCCTTGGTTTCGGCATCCCTGTGTCGAGGAGCTACGGCTCGGGAATCGGTGGGCGTCATCTTGGCTTCCACCTTGGGCTGGAGTGCGAGGTCAATAGGACCGAGGTCAACCGTCTCGCCGCCCCTGGCGGTGAGGTCAGCATGGTGGGTACCACCCTCGCCGGCCGGCGCCCAGACAAAGACCTCGTAATCCATGCCCCCGATTAAACCTTCGATGCTCCAGTCGCCGTGCTCGTCGGTTATCGTCTCCCAGTAGAAGTTGCTCTTGCCGACGCGCCGCAACAGCTTCAGACATGCCATCCCAGACCAGTGGGACGGTGGACGGAGGCTTACCTTGGCCCCTTCGACCGATTGGCCTTGCTTGTTGATGATCTTGCCGGTAGCTTTGCCCATTGGCTTCAGAAGCAGTCTGGGCTTCAAGCCCGCGTCGGGGTCAATCTTCTCGGCAGCGAATAACGGCTCCGTGGGATGGGCGGCGACGATCCAGAGTGTTCCGCGCGCCGGCAGCCCGGTCACCTCGAAGTCTCCTGACTGGCCTACGACGAAGGGGTCTTGAAGCGGCGGGGCGAAGACCAGTGCGCCTGTGACTGGCTGCTGGCGCTCGTTGCCGACCCAGCCCTTCACGCTGCGTCCCTGCAGGTTGAAGCGCAACGGCGTTAGCTCCCGTTCCTCGCCGGGAGCAAGGTTGACGGCATGACTCAGTACGCACCAGTCATCGTCGAGGACAAAGTCCGTCTGCTTTCTGGTGAGCTGGAATCTGAGGGAGATTCCCGGGGGCAATGGGCCGGACGACATCTTGCCATGCTGGTCACTGCGCATCCGCACCAGG
>JAUWOG010000197.1 GCA_030612305.1 Armatimonadota bacterium
CCGCTGTTCGCCGCCGAGTGACCTGGAACACATCCTCTCTGCCGACACACCACTCGGAATACTCACCCGACCCGGCAGGACGCTAAACACATACGGGGGAGAGGGGACGGCAACGACAAAAGGCAAACGGCAACGGCTGGCGACGGCACGGGGCCGCGCCACAGGTTCCTGAATTGTTCGGGCTACTCGAGCAGGTCCAGGCAAGTGGTGGCGATGTGCTCGGCGGTGAGGCCGAAGGACTTGACCAGCTCCCAGGGCGCACCGGAGTCGCCGAAGCGGTCCTGAACGCCGACCATCGCCATCTTGATGGGGCTGCCAGTGTCGGCGCGGGCAATGGCACCGGCGACGAGGTTGCCGAAGCCGCCTACCTGATGCTCCTCGGCAGTGACGATAACCCCGGTGTCAACGGCAGCCTTCGCGATGGAGGCCTCGTCAAGCGGCTTGACGGTGTGAGCGTCAAGGACGCGGACCTCGATGTCGTGCTCCTGCTTGAGTATGTAGGCGGCGCGCATTGCCTCAGGGACCATCGGGCCGCAGGCGATGATGGCAAGGTCCTCGTTCTCGGAGGTGTAGTCGGTGGCGAGGACATGCTCGAAGGCGTCAATGAAGTTGTCGGCTTCCTGGCGGAACCGGATGACGTTGGCGGTGCCGAACTCGAAGGGTGTCTCGGCAGTGGTGACTACGGGCGTGGCCTCGCGGGCATAGCGGACCACGGCGGGATGGGGGATGGCAGCGATTGCGCGGGTGGCTTTGTTGGTCTCGGCGGAATCGGCGGGGACGGTCATGACGAAGTTGGGGAGGATGGTGATGAGGGATATTTCCTCGAGGGATTGGTGTGTGCCACCGTCAGGCCCGACGGAGATGCCGCCGTGAGCATCGGCCATCTTGACGGGATAGTCGTTGTAGGCGACAGTGGTGCGGAGTTGCTCCCAGTTGCGGCCGGTGGAGAAGACGCCGTAGGAGCCGCCGAAGACGATCTTGCCTTCCTTCACCAGGCCGCTGGCGACGAGGGCCATGTTGGCCTCTGCGATGCCGCAACTGAAGAAGCGGCTGCGGCGCTCGGGGTCTTCGGTCTTGCCGTCGGGCATGTAGAACCAATCCATGCGTATGGAGGAGGTGATGTCAGCGCCGAGGGCACATGCGTTTTTGTCGGCGCCGATGGCGGCGATGGCCTCACCGAAGCCGTTGCGAGTGGCGTCCATCTCCACCTGCATGGTGTCGGCGGCGTTCCACCAGTAGTCGCGTGAGAATTTGGGTACCATAGCGTCCACACGCTCGTCCACTTCCACCTGGTAGCGTTCGGCGATGCCGAGGAGCTTGTCCACGCGGTCGGCGGGGAAGAGCTCGGTGAGTCCGAGGTGCTCGATGAGGGTATCGAGTGACTCTGCGCCGCTGCGTCCGTCCTTAGGCGGGCTGCCGTGATAGCCGACGACGTTCTCGGCATAGGGGGCGCCCTTGCCCTTGATGGTGGTGGCTATTATGATTGCGGGCTTGCCTGTGACGGCATCGGCCTCTTCGAGGGCCCGGAGGATGTCGGCCATGTCGTGGCCGTCGCAGTGGATGACCTCCCAGCCGAAGGCGGCGTATTTGTCCGCGAGGACGTCGCTGTCCATGACGTCTTCAGTGCTGCCGTCTATCTGGAGGCCGTTGAGGTCGAGTATGGCGACGAGATTGTCAAGGTGATGATGAGCGGCGAACATTGCGGCTTCCCATATTGATCCCTCGTCCTGCTCGCCGTCGCCGAGAATGACGTAGCAGTTGTAGTCGGGGGCGCTGATGCGAGCGCTGAGAGCAGAGCCGCACGCGACGCCGAAGCCCTGTCCGAGAGAGCCGGAGGAGAGTTCGAGTCCGGGGAGCTTGAAGCGGTTGGGATGGCCCTCGAAGCCGGAGCCGAGCTTGCGCAGGAGGACGGTCTGCTCGACGCCCTTGACGTCGCTGAGAGTATCGAGGACCTCGTCGTGGAAGGTGACGAGGCGGTCGTCGAAATAGCCGGCCATGCCGAGGGCTGCGTAGAGAGCGGGGGCTTTGTGCCCGGCCGACCAGAAGACGCGGTCGCGGCCTTCCCAGTCGGGGTTCTTCGGGTCGTGGTTGATGTGTTTGAGGTAGAGCGCGGCGGTAACGTCCATGATTGAGAGCGTGCCGCCGAGATGGCCTGACCCCGCTGCGAGCAGTGACATGGTGTTCCAGACCCGCATTTCATCCGCGGCATGTGCAAGTTCGGACACCGTGTAAGTACATCTGACCTCTCCCGTGCTTGAATCCAGAATTGGCATCAATATCCCTCCGTGTTATGTGTCTTTGCCAGACGGACGACACAGAGCCATCCGCCGGAATGGCGACGACAGATTTGGTGTGCGTTGAGTTGTTGTACGGTGTGGTGCGAGAGACATATTCGCCGGAGGTGGAGGGGATACCTTCCTGGATGAAATCTAATGGTGTCGGGATTAGTCAAATGCGGCTGACATCGGTTATTATGGTGAAGCTGTGGACGAGGAGATGAGCCAGGATTGGTGAACGCAGGCATTGACATAGGGGCGCTGACGGCGAAGGCTGTCATAGTGGATGATGGGTCGGGGCGGGTGGCCGGCAAGTTCCTGCTGCCGACTGGTGCAACGCCGGAAGCGGCGGGGAATGAAGCTCTGGCCGGCGCGCTGGAGCTGGCAGGGCTGGAGCGGACGGATATCGCGGCGTCTGTCGCGACGGGCTACGGGCGTGGCGCGATGAAGGGAGTGGACTGGCGGATAACTGAGATATCGTGCCATGCGCGGGGAGCGAGAGAGGTCGTGGAAGAGGTTCGCACGGTGATTGATCTGGGCGGGCAAGATGCGAAGGTGATCGTGCTTGATGAGGCCGGGGGGCCGATGGATTTCGAGATGAATGACCGCTGCGCGGCGGGGACCGGCAGGTTCCTGGAGGTGATGGCGCAGGCTCTGGGTATCTCGCTGCAGCAACTCGGAGAACTGGCTGTCAATGCAAGCGAAGCCGTGTCGCTGAGCAGCACGTGTACGGTGTTCGCCGAGTCGGAGGTAATCGGCCTGCTGGCGGAGCAGCACAGCGTGGCCGCGATCGCTGCCGGCCTGTGCGAGGCAGTCGCGCGGCGTACCGTGCAGATGACCAACCGGCTGAAGGTAGTGGGGAAGGTGGTGCTGTGCGGGGGAGTGGCGCTGAACGAAGGGGTGGAGAAGGCGATGAGCGAGGTTCTGGGAATGGAGGTCATCGTGCCGCCTGAGCCGGAGTTTGTGGGGGCACTGGGGGCGGCTATGATCGCCGGCGAGAGGAGGGAGTAGGTGAGAGGTGCGCTGTGGGTGGCAGCGTGTGTATTCGGCGTCGTTGGCACGGGGGGTGGAGTGCCGGGGTCATGCGTGTGGGCTGCCAGCGGGCCGGCGGTCGAGCTCGTCCGCGAGGCGGAGGCGTACCTGTCCGCAAGACAGGGAGAGGCCGCCGTGGTGAAGCTGAAAGAAGCGGCGGCGCTGGAGCCGGAGTGGTATGTGCCGGCGTCTCGTCTGGCGGTGGCGTATCAGGTCTGCGGGCAGGAGAATGCGGCATTGCAGCAGTACATGCGCGTGCAACGGATGTCGTTGGATGAGGAGCGGCAGACAATGCGGGCGACGCCCCAGGAGGAGAATCTGCTTGCCGAGACGGAAGCGTACATGACTTTGCTGGTGAACAAGACAAGGCTGGATGAAGGAGAGAATGTAGTGTGGGCGCACCCGCAACTGGGCATTGTGGCGCGCGGTCATGCGGTGGAAATGCGCGACAGGAAGTACTTCTCTCACGACTCACCGGTACGGTCGCGGCGGACGATCGTTGACCGGTTCCGGCTGGTGTTCGGGTACCGGCCGCGGGTAGTTGCCGAGAACCTGTCAAGGCGATGGACGAGGGGGCGAGGATACACGCTGAACCTGGCGAAGATAGGCGAGAGTCACAAGGACCTGCTGAAGAGCCACGGTCACCGCAAGAACATTCTGATGCCGGGGCTGACTGATATCGGTGTCGGGTGCGCGGTGAACAGTCATGGGGATTACTGGTTGGCGCAGGTGTTTGCGGACTTGACGGGTCATGCGGAGTATTGAGGGCCCCCGGCGCCGAGTGGCAAGTACATGAGCGTCAGAAGATCGGGGAGCGATGAGATGCAGGATGAGATTCGAGACAGCCTGGAGTACGGGAGTCAGGTGCTGGCGAAATGCGCGGAGAAGCTGCCGGAGGAGATAGCTGCTGCCGCGCGGATGATAGCCGCTTCACTGCGTTGCGGTGGGATGATTGCGTTCTGCGGCAATGGAGGGAGCGCGAGCCAGGCGCAACACCTGGCCGGTGAGATCGTGGGGAGGTTTCTGCGGGAGCGCCCGGCGTACAAGGCCATAGCTCTCACCGCGGATACCGCGATACTGACAGCGGTCGCCAACGACTACGGATATGAAGAGGTGTTTGCGCGGCAGGTGGAAGGACTGCTGAAGCAAAACGATGTGCTGGTGGTGCTGTCCACGAGCGGGGACTCGCCCAACTGCCTGCGCGCAGTCGAGCGGGCGAAGGAGCTGAAGGTCAAGACGATCGGTCTGTCCGGGCGGGAAGGCGGCAAGCTGAAGGAAGTGGCGGATCACTGCATAACAGTGCGCTGCTACGATACGCCGCAGATACAGGAGGCGCATCTGGCGATAGGTCACGCGATATGCAGCGTGGTGGAGAAGGCCCTGGCAGAAGGGGATGAGTGAGTGGATGGGGTTTGATGTTGCGGCGGTGAAGGCGGCGCTGGGGAAGCAGGAAATGACATGGCAGGTCGAGTATGTGGCGGAGGTAGGCTCGACGAGCGATGAGCTGATTGCCTCGGCAAAGCAGGGGGCTGCAGAGGGAAAGGCACTGGTTGCGGATCACCAGAGCGCAGGTCGCGGCCGGCAGGGACGGGAGTGGCTGGACCGGCCCGGAAAGGACTTGCTGTTCTCGGTGCTGCTGCGGCCGAGGTTGTCCGCGGAGGCGCACGGCCTCCTGTCGCTGGTTGCGGGGGTAGCGCTGGTTGAGGCGCTGAATGAGGTGGCGGGGCCGGGCTTCGGGGCGAAATGGCCGAATGATGTCGTGTTCGCAGGGCGGAAAGTCGGAGGGATACTCGTCGAGGCCGACATGGCGGCAGGATATGCGGTGGTGGGCGTCGGGGTGAATCTGCTCGGCGAGCCAGAGACGCTGGCCGGGGACTTGCGCCAGATGGCGACCACGGTGTACGCGGCGACAGGCAAGGAAGTCGGGCGTGAAGAGATGCTGGCGGGAGTGCTGAACAGCATGGGGATGTGGTATCAGGCGCTGAGGGAAGACGGGCCGGGAGCTGTCGTGGCGGCGTACCGGCAGATGGATGCGCTCGCAGGTAAGGAAGTGAAGGTGGAGCTGGGGGATGCGAGAGTGAGTGGTGTTGCGGAGGGGATT
>JAUWOG010000246.1 GCA_030612305.1 Armatimonadota bacterium
CCGTCGTAACCGACCAGACCACCACCGGCGTCAGCTTCATACTCGAGAGCCTGCACGTCTTCCCCCGAGGCCTGCAGTTGATGTCACTCCCGTGGGACTTCAGCCACATAGATCCTGCCGGGCTACTCGGTATCAAGCCGGGCGGCTACTTCGGCATGGCGACATGGGAGACCGGCAACAAGCGCTACCGCGTCTATCCGAATGCGCCTGCTGACCGCTTCCGTCTCGGCACCGGCTACTGGATGTCACTGGACACTCCGGCCGACCTGGCACAGGAGGGCACGGCGGCACCTACCCAAATCGAGTTGCCGTTGGCCGCCGGATGGAACCTCATCGGCGATCCGTACCTGGTGGGCATAGACTTCTACGCGATACGCGTGCGCGAGCAGGATGGCGTTATCTACCCGCTGAATGAGTCAATGGCGCGGGGCGTCCTCGGCTCCGGCCTCTTCGGCTACATGCTGGGCGGCTACCGCTCGGGGGCGGCCCTCACCCCGGATGTCGGCGACGGGATCCTGGCGCCTGCGCCCTGCAGCCGCGGGATAAACAAGGAGACGGATGCGATGGCGGTGTCGCTCGCAGCCCTGCGGCTCGGCGTGCCGGTGCCTGCCGATGGCTGGCTGCTCCAGTTGCGCGCCAGAGCGGGAGGTCTCCAAGACACCGCGACGTACATCGGCACTGCGGCTGGCGCGTCCGACGGGCTTGACGCCGGGCTCGACCAGGGCAAGCCTCCGGCTCCGGACATGGCCCCGTATGTGTATGTCGGCTTGCAGCAGACGGAAGCCGGGGCGATGGCGGTTGACATCCGCGGTCAGGGAAATCGAGCCCAGCAGTGGGACATGGCCGTGAAGACGAGCCTGTCCGGGCAGCCTGTCGAGCTGTCGTGGCCTGACCTGTCCAGTCTGCCGGCGGGCACCCAGCCGATCCTCACCGACCTCGCCGGCGGCAAGCAAGTCTATATGCGCACCAACCGCGCCTATGTGTTCACGGCGGATGGCAGTGACCGCAAGCTGCGTATCACCATCTCGCCGGAGGATGTCGGTCAGTTGGCGATAGGATCGGCATCGGCCTCCGCGGTGGGCAGCAACGTCGCGGTCACCTATACGCTGTCGAGGAATGCCGATGTCACTGTAGAAGTGCGCAATATCGGCGGCCGTCTGATCCGGCAGGTGGCGCAAGGGCTGACACAGAGCGCCGGCCTCCAGTCGCTGACCTGGGATGGCCGCAACAAGTCGGGCGTCCTCGTGCCCGGCGGACGCTACATCATATCCATCACTGCGCGGACTGACAAAGGGCAGCAGTCGCGCGCGCTGACACAGGTAAGCATGAGACGCTAGCGGCCGCCGCGTGCGTGCAGTCGGCGGGCCTGTTCGGCCGCCGATGAACATAACATGCTGCGGACAGTAGATGGGGTACTCTCACGGGCCTTCGGCCCATGTTACAGTGCGTAGGTGTCACCAATCGTCGCACATCAACGCCGCGTCGGAGGGAGAATCTGCACGATGCAGTCAATACGGCAGTTCATACGAAAGAACTCGAGGGCTCGCAGACTCGTCTTCGTACTCATTGTGACCATACTCCTCCCCTATAGCGTGTCCTTCGGCCAGGGGCCGGCACGCCCTGCGCAAGGCAAGACCGTTACCTCCTGTGCGGTGCTGCCATTCACCAATCGCACAGGCCGCGATGATCCGCTGCTGTCGAAGAAGGCCGCCGCGGCATTGACGCTGGCGCTCGAGGATTCAGGGGAGTTCCTGGTCATGTCCACGCTGGACCTGGAGCGGGCGATGAAGGCTACGGGTGTCACGCTTCCGGCTTCGGATATTGCACAGGCCCGGCTCGGCGAGGCGTTGCGGGTTGACAAGATCCTGACGGGCATTATCGGGGAGTTGTCAGTGAATCCCCACGACGGCCGTGCCCGCTGCAGCGTTGAGATCAAAATGTTTGCTGTCGAGGTGCAGGCGTATCTTGACGGTGCCATGGCTACGCTAACCACTGCCCCGATACCCGGCTGGAGTGGCGATGCGACCCAGGTCATCAACGAAGCGATGCGGGCTGCTGCTGAGACGGCCGTCACCAACATGCTTGGCAACCGCGTGCTGCGTGGCAGCGTGGATATTGTCACCGACCTCGGCGACGTCAACGTCGGCCTCGGCATCGGCGACGGAGTCGTTATCGGCACCGAGATGCTGGTGATGCGCCCGACATGGTCGGCTGACCTCGAGAAGGTCGTGTTCCGCCGCGTCGGCAAGATAAGACTCGGTGAGGTCCTCACCAACATGGCGTGGGCCAAAGTCATCGAAGGGGCCACGCCCCGCACGGGTGATAAAACCTACAGGTTGTACAAGGGCCCGGTACGGCAGAAGAAGGAACAGCGGAGCAAGTCGGTAAAGAGGACCACCCAGATAATCGCCGCATTTGGCTTGCTACTGGGGATCTGCGCGATTGGCTCCGGGAGTACCACCGCCACCTCGTCGTACATCGCAGGGAACCTCTCGCAGGCGACGGGGGGCATTGATCCGACGGTCATTCTGCACGTGCAGTCGAGCAGTACGGAGCTTGAGCGGACCCACGGATACGTCGTCTACCGTGCAGCCAACAACCCGTATTTCCCACTCTCGCCCGTAACTATGATAGATGTCCTGCAGGGCCGGCGACTGCCGTCCGACCGCTACAGCGACGATCCCTACCTGACAGAGTATATCGAGGATTTCGAGTTCACGTTCACGTACCTGGTCGAGGAAGGCGAGGAGGAGGATGCCGACGTAGAGGCGTCCTGGAACCACGTGGCGATGACGCCGGGGGCCAAGTACTACTACTGCGTGCGGCGTATTATCGAGCCGCTCCGCCGCCCCGGCTACAATCCCCCGCTAGCGACAGCGCAGGCAGAAGAACCCGTCGAGCCGACGCTCGTAATTGATGTCGAGGGCGGCGAGGCGCTGTCAGCGGCCAGCAATCACCTCGGCCCGCTCACCTTCTTCACGCCGCCGCAGTTGTCATCTCCAGCCAACAACGCTCCGAATCAGAATGTCTCGAATGTGCGCTTCACCTGGCAGGTGACAACCGGCGCGGACATGTACCGGGTGGAGTTGTTCGGTCCGAACGATCCCTCCGGCCGCGGCGACCTCTACTGGGGGAGCGGTGAACTGAGAGCCGGCGCAGGTCTGACCGTAATGAGCACTTCCTACAACGTGGCCGACCCGGCTGCCGGTCTGACACCCGACACCACCTACTACTGGCGCATAGGTGCGCGCGCCAGCGGCGACATTGCGCCCCCCTTCAACAGAGACCTCAACCGGGCGGGCTGGCTATACAGCACAATGCGCGAGTTCCACACAGCCGCCCTGCCGCCCGGCCCGCTGTCCGCCGGCCAGGACGACCATAAGCCCGCCACTCGCAAGCCCGGCTTCTTCGGTCCGGTCAAGCGCGGCAAGGTCGGGCACTAACACGAGGTGCAGATGGCACGACAGTCCAGTCTCAGCTCGCTACGACTGCTCGTTGCCGTATTGACGATATGTTCGGCAGTGTTCCTTGACAATGCGTTCGCTGATGGGCGCACAGAATGGGGCGTGATGGCCTACCTGAGCGGCCAGGACGACCTTGAGCCGGATGCCCACGTGTACCTGGACACGATAATGCAAGCGGCTCGGCACGGACAGTGTGCGGCCGTAGTGCAGATTGACGGCGCCGGTCAGTGCGTGAGATGGCTGAGGCAAGCCGGCGGAAGGCGCGAGCGACAGCGACTCGGCACGGTAAACATGGGTGCCCGGTCAACGCTGGCATCGTTCGTGGCCTGGGGTTGGGAGAAGCTCGAGGCGGACCGGTATCTGCTCATCGTGCTGGGCCACGGCACGGGCCTGGCGACCCTTGCACCCGCACTCAGTGGCGTCGCCTTCGACGGCGGCAGTTCCGATGCCTTGACACTGGCGGAACTGATCGGTGGTCTTGCCGAGAGCCGGCCCGACGACAGGCGGTTCGACTTGGTGTCATTGGAGGCCTGCTATGCAGCCAGTCTGGAGGTCGCATACGGGCTGCGGCCCGTGGCCGACTATATGGTGGCCTCGCCGGACCGCGTGCCGACTCCCGGCTTGCCCTGGGCGACGACGCTCGAGGAGCTCAGCGGTCACGTAGATGCTCCTGCGCTCATTGAGGCCCTCTGCTCCCGGTACAGCCATGCGCTGGTAGGTACGGACGTAGCGGCCACTGGCGAAGTAGCAGACGCCCTCGCGGGGCTTGCACAAGCCCTGAATGTGAACCTGAGCACCAACGCGCGGTTCGTGCGTCTGGTGCGAAGCCGCACACGAAGCTGGGGCTACCGCAGCGAGATGTGTGACCTGCTGCATTTCGCCGGATTGCTACACCAGATGGCGCCAGACGATCTCGTGGAGCGGCGTGCCGCCGAGTTGGTCAGGAGTCTGGAGACGGCCATCATCGGCACCAGCGAGCAGGAAACAGCGAACGCAGAAGTGCATCCCGGCAATCTGGGGCTATTCTTCCCCTCCGGTTGGGAGGATGTCCCGGCGCACTACGGCCGAGACTACGCGATGGCCGACAAGACGGGATGGGCAGATTTCTTACATGCTTACTACGAGGCAAGCGGCAGGCCGCTGAGGGCTTCAGAGGTACGCTTGCCAGGGACGCGATGTCATAGACGGCTTATACAGATATCATCAATGCTGCCGCCGCATTGCGAAGCGCAGACGCCGTGGCGTTTCACAATGGGGAGGAGGAAGCCCATTGAGGCACCACAGTCGCCTTGTGAGTAGCTCGTTCCTGAGCTTGTGCGCTATCCTACTGGCCACGCTGCTATTGGTCGCGCCGGTGACGGCTGCCGAAAGGCTGTCGGACGACCTGGCCGGCCCCCTGCGCGCCGTAGCCATTGCTGCTGAAGCGGGCCGCGTAATGCCTGCTGCGGCGTCCCGACTAGTG
>JAUWOG010000350.1 GCA_030612305.1 Armatimonadota bacterium
CAGGGAGTTCCCGGCGATGGCGAATAGGGCGGCAGTGAATTCGGCGACAGTGACCAGGGCGACAATGCTCGGAGGTGGTGCCGGAGCGCGAGCGGTTGCCTCGGACCTGAGCCTGCAGGGATGCCGGGTGCGGATGTGGGACTTGCCGCGCTTCTTCGGCGGGCTGGCGAAGCTGCGGGAAGAACCGGTGCTGAGGGTGAGTGGAATAGTCGAGGGCGAGGCCGCTCTGGAGATGGTGACTGACGAGATCGCGCCGGCCTGTGAAGATGCGGAGGTCATCTTCGTGGTGCCACAGGCGGGCGGCCATCGTGAGGTCGCAGAGCTGTTGTGCCCGGTGATCAGGTCAGACCAGACTGTGGTTGTGAATCCGGGCAGCACCGGCGGGGCGCTGGAGTTCGCCGAGGTCTTCTGCGATGGTGGAGTGGCGATGCCGAGAATCGCGGAAACGGCTACGCTGACCCACACGTGCAGAGTGACCGGCCCCAGAGGTGTAATGATACGGATGCGGGTGGGCCTGGTGAAGATGGCGGCGCTGCCGGCAGGTGAGACGGAAGCGGTAATGGATATGCTGAAGGGGCTGCTGCCGGGGCTCTCGGTGGCCGCCAATGTGCTGGAAACGATGCTCTGCAACGGCACTCCGGTGATACATCCGGCGGTGATGCTGCTGAATGCGGGGGTTATCGGGCGCGCGGAGGGGGACTGGGAATTCTATGAGGAGGGCATTACGCCGGCGGTGGCGAGGGTGATCGAGGCCGTGGACCGGGAGCGGCTGGCACTGGGCGAGGCGTTCGGGCTGGAGCTGCTGGAGGAGCCGGAGATGAGTCGCCGCCAGGGCTATGCGGAGGAAGCCGACTACCTGCGCGCGTACCGCGACGGGCCGGGCTTTCAGGGGCGGGGGGGGCCGGCCAGCATGACGCACCGGTATCTGACGGAGGATGTGGCGTGCGGGCTGGTGACGTTCCTGCAGCTCGGGAAGTTGTGCGGTGTGGAGATGCCGGCGAGCCGGAGCATCATGGAGCTTGCGGGTGCGATATTGCAGCGTGACTTCATGGGCGAGTCGCGGCGCGGCCTGGAGGCGCTGGGGCTGGCCGGGATGACGCGGGAAGAGGTGGTCGAGTACGTGGAGGAAGGGCCGAGGGTCTGATGCGGCTGGGCTTCCACGTCTCGATAGGCGGAGGCATGGACAGGGCGCTGGCAGCCGCGCGGCAACGGCGCTGCCAGACAATGCAGGTTTTCACGGCCGCGCCGTCGGCCTGGGTGCGGCGTAAGACCGATAGCGAAGAGGACGCCGCGTTCGTGGCCGGCTGCCGGGCAAGCGACATCACGCCTGTGTTCGTCCATGCGCCGTATCTGCTGAATGTAGCGTCAGGCGACAGAAAGCTCTGGCGCAAGAGTGTGGCGGTGCTGGCGCAGGAGCTGGAGATAGCCAACAGATGGGATGCCAGGGGGGTCGTGCTGCACCTGGGCAGCGCCGGGGACAGCAGCATGGATGCAGGGATACGGCGAGTGGCAAAGGCAATCAGGGAGGCGCGGAGGCGCAGCGAAGGGCCGGCGAAGGTGATCCTGGAGAACTGCGCGGGAGCGGGACGCACAGTGGGGCACACGATGGCGCAGATCGGACGGATACTCGGCGAGGTCGGGCCGGAGCGGATCGGGGTCTGTGTGGATACCGCCCATGTCTTCGCCGCCGGATATGCGATAGACACGGTGCAGGGGATTGATGAGATGCTGGTGGAGGCCGAGGAGGCTTTCGGCCTGGACCTGATAGAACTGATCCATCTGAATGATTCGAAGAGCGCGCTGGGCTCGCGCGTTGACCGGCATGAAGACATCGGCAAGGGGCAGATAGGGCGCGAGGGCTTCGGGGTCATCTTCACGGAGCCGAGGCTGGTGCATCTGCCATTCATCATGGAGACGCCGAAGAGCCTCGGAAATGAGGCGGGCCTGGCGGACGATCTGAGGAATCTGCGGCGGGTGCGGCGGATCATTCCGAAGGAGTTGCGCCCGCCGCTACCGGCAGCTTGCAGTGGTTAGGACAGCAACGGTGCCGGCAGCCAGAAGTGTGAGCCGCGACATTGCAGGTTCATGGGACATCGTCTCCCGTCATTGCTGCAGGCAGAGCCGCTCGTAGATGAGCACGGCTTTCTCGACCTGGTCAATGTCCACGTACTCGACGGCGGTGTGCGCCTGGGCGATGCTGCCCGGGCCGAGCACGACTGAGGGGATGCCGGCGTGGGAGAAGTTGCTCGCGTCGGTCCCGTACTGAGCGCCGATCACGGTACTGTCGCCGGTGACCGCCTCGACGGCGCGCAAGGCGGTGCTCGCGACCCAGCAGTCGGGATCAGTCTCCAATGTGTAATCATCGAAGGCAAGGTCGCTACTCCAGTTGACTTCATCGCCGACCGAGGCACGGATGGCGGCGAGAATCTCTTCCTTGGCGTCCTCGGTACATTCACCGGGTATCATGCGCCGGTCCACGGAGATCTCGCAGCGGTCCGGCACGACGTTGGGAGCCTGCCCGCCATCAATCATGCCGAGACTGCATGTCGGGCCGGATACGAGGGGGTGCCTGGGGCGGTGGTTGAGTTGCTCGGCGTAGGCCTCGACGGCCTGGATGATGCGGGCCATGGCGTAGATGGCGTTTTCGCCCTTGTGTGGCTCGCTGCTGTGGGCCGCCACGCCGTGGGTGGTGATCTCGAGGCGACACGCGCCCTTGTGGGCGACGACAAGCTGCAGCAAGGTAGGCTCTCCGACAACCGCGCCATCGGCGTGGAGGCCGTTTTCGAGCAGCGTGACCACGCCGGCGTGTCCGCACTCCTCATTCGCGGCGGCAGCGAATGTCACGGTGCCGGGGAGGCCCTTCTCGGCCGCGTTCCGCAGGGCTATCATCATCGCCGCCAGGGAGGCCTTGTCATCGCATGACCCACGGCCATAGACGCGACCGTCTTTCATCACCGGGTCAAAGGGGGCAATCTCCATGTTCTCGACTTCGACGGTGTCAGTGTGCGCTTCGAGGATGAGAGAGGGCCCATCGCCACCCTCGATGCGGGCGACGACATTCTCGCGGCCGGGATACACGGTCTGGATCTCGTAGTCCATGCCGCTGCGGTTCCAGAAATCGGCGACGAGCTGCACCATGCGGCCCTCGCCATGGGTCTCGTCAAGGCCGTGGTGGGCGCTGCAAGTGACGCTGGGTGTGGCGACCATTTCCCTGAGCAGTGCTATGGCTTCGGTCATGTGTGCCGTCCTTGAGTGGTGCAAGCTGGGCAACGGCGAACGGCAACGGCCGGCGCGGCATCCCGCGTGTACGCGGGACGCCCTACAAAGACCAACCGCGAACGGCGCCTCACCCCCATTCCCCTCTCCGGAGCGGAGAGGGGGGAAAGGCAAACGGCAACCGGCCGTGGTCAGTAGTCCCAACTGGCGGTGAGGCCGGACTGGTAGTCTATGCCCGGGCCATCGTCCTCGTAGGAGAGCGGGAGCTCGACCGTTGCTCCGCCGAGGCGGGAGGAGAAGTAGATGGCCTTGATGACCTCGACGGCGCGGCGCGCCTCGCGGCCCGGTATCAAGGGCTCCCTGTCGTTGCGGATGGCCTCGCAGAGGTCATGGACGTGGAAGATGTGGCCGGTGCCACCGAAACCGGCAGCGGCATCGGAGGCGGCTCCCTTGTCCGTCTGCTCCTCGGTCTCGACATCCTCCTCGCCGGGGATGTCCCAGGTAGTTATCTTGTCGCCCTCGAGGATAATCGTGCCCCGGTCGCCGGAGATCTCCGTCTTCGAACCCATGCCCGGGGCGACGGAAGTAGTGCACTCGAGGATGCCGAGAGCACCGTTGACGAACTCGACGGTAGCCATGGCAGTGTCCTCGACTTCGATGTTGCGGGCGAGAGTGCGGCAGCGGGCGTTGAGGCGCTTGATGTCACCCATGATGTAGAGGAGCAGATCAATGCCATGGACGCCCTGGTTCATGAGGCATCCGCCGCCATCGAGTTCCCATGTGGCTCGCCAGTCGCCGGAGGCGTAGTACTTGTGGGCGCGGAAATATTTCTGATAGGCGTCGCCGACGACAAGCCTGCCGAGCTTGCCGGCGCGAACGGCCTCGCGGACCTGCTTGCTGGTTTCGT
>JAUWOG010000572.1 GCA_030612305.1 Armatimonadota bacterium
GCGCGGGCGCGGCGGCGGCGTTGGGGAGGCAGGCGGCGTCGCGCCAAACCTCGGCAGTAACGAAGAGGCTCTCCAGGTCATCATGGAGGCTATCGAGAAGGCCGGCTACACGCCCGGCGAGCAGATATACATCGCTCTCGACACAGCGGCCAGCGAGCTCTACACCGAAGACGGCATGTACGATCTGGCAGGCGAGGGCCGCAAGCTCACCTCTGAAGAGATGGTGGACTACTACGCGGAGCTGTGCGCCAACTACCCCATCATCTCCATCGAAGACGGCCTTGGCGAGAACGACTGGGAAGCCTGGCCGAAGCTCGTCGAGAAAGTCGGCGACAAAGTCCAGATCGTCGGCGACGACCTGACGGTGACCAACGTCAAGTACCTCCAGCAGGCTATTGACGACAAGGCCATCAACTCGATTCTCATCAAGCTGAACCAGATCGGCACACTCACCGAGACGCTGGCTGCCATCGAGATGGCCAAGCGCGCCGGCATGACCGCCGTCGTATCGCACCGCAGTGGCGAGACCGATGATGCGACGATAGCCGACCTGGTTGTCGCCACCAATGCGGGCCAGATCAAGACCGGCGCGCCGTGCCGCATAGACCGCGTCGCCAAGTACAACCAGCTCCTGCGCATAGAGGAGATGCTGGGCGACACGGCGACGTATCCCGGGATGGCGGCGTTTTATAACTTGCGCTAGCCGCCCGAATGTGCTTAGAATAGTACGCACACGGGCGTGAGTTCAGACCGACAATGTAGCCTCGCACCCACACAGTTGTCGCTCGACAGGTGCCGACCCGTTCGCTACGCCACTATGATGCACTTTATCGGGGAGGATGCCGGTGCGCAGAAAGATGAGCCGGGGCCCGAGGGGAATACCGTCAGGTCTTGACTGGCGACCTTGGGCCTTTGCTGTTGGTATCGTGGTGCTGGTGCTATGGGGCGTGGTCAGCGGGAGTGAACCGTTCCGCAGGGGCCTGCACGCGGCCCGCGACACAGTCGGCAAGTCGCGCGAGTACGAGCGCATCGTTGCTGAGAACAAGCGCGCCGAAGCCGAGCTGGAGTTCCTCACGACCAGGGAGGGCGAGGCGTACGCCATCCGCAATGACCTGGGCTACATCGGCAAAGACGAGCACGTGGCCGACGTCGTCGTCGAGAACGGGCCCGCGACAGGCATCAAGCTCGGGCAGCGAGTGCGCAGTTGGCTTGCCGGCGGAATGACCGGCCTCCTCCAGCGGGCTCGCGACACCAGGGATGTCATCTGCTGCCTGCTGGGTTTGCTGGAGCCGGTCATGCCGGAGGAGGAAGCCGCCACGCCAGCCCCGGTGCAATAGCGCCGCGCTCTGACATAGGCAATCAACGAAAGCGCCGCCTCTGCTGGGCGGCGTTTCTCTGTCGCGGTGTGGCGCGATGGCGTCGCCGGTCGCACAGCCTCACCACGGCACCTCCACCCTTCGTCCCTCCTCGGCCGACACATACGCCGCATATATCACCGCCACCACATCCCTCGCCAGCAGCCACCCCGACAGCGGCTCCCGCTGGTGCGCTATCGCCTCCATGAAGTCCTGCATCTCCTGGTGGTAGCCGCTGGCCCAGTGCTCGTCGGGTGAGGCGAAGTTCCAGCCCTGCCGCGTCGAGATCTTCTCCGCGAGATACTCATCCCCGAAGCTGTCATCGCCGGCACCGTACGCCAGCACCTGGTCATTCGGATTCATGTTGCAGCGGATGCGGCCATTGGAGCAGAATATCTCCATCTCGTTATAGATCCCTCCGAGCACCACGTCCGAAGAGACGACCTCCGCCACCGAGCCGTCCTCGAAGGTTATCAGCGCCGCTCCCCAGTCCTCGCAGTCAACCAGCTCGTGGCTCAGGTACTTGTGCTCCTCGGCCACGAAGCTGTCCATCTTCGTCAGGAAGCCGACTTCCGCCACCACTGAACTCGGCCGGATCGGCTTGCCGCATCTGTGTATCCCCTCGAACTGTTTCATGTGCAGGACGCCGCCGGCGGGGTGCGATCCCGTGCGCAGGAGCGCCCCACCACCGGCCAGCGACCAGTGCGTGGCATAGGACGCATGAGAGCCGCAGTGCGACTCCTCGGCCTTCAGCCGCATGATCGTGCCGCTGCCGGCCGACACCAGCGCGCGGGCCTTTGCCACCGCCGGTGCATAGACCCAGTTCTCCGCATACAGCAGCTTGACCCCGCCGGCTTCCAGCGCCGCCTCCAGCTCATCCATCCGCGCCAGCGTATGGTCCAGCATCTGTTGCCGCCGCACCGTCTCGCCGATCAGCTCGGTCCTGTCATGTCCCGCCTCGGCGGTGTAGCCCGTCAGCGGCTTCTCGACTATCACGTGCTTGCCCGCCTCCGCCGCCTCCACAGCCATCGGCAGATGCAGATTCGTCGGCACGCAGAGGTCCACTACGTCTATCTCCTCATCGCCCAGCATTTCCTCATAGGTCTCGTACTTCTTGCCCACATTATGTTGCTCGGCGAAGCGCACTGCATTCTCGAAGTGTCCGGACGTGACCGCCGCAACTTCTGCGTTGATGCCGACAACGCGGCGCGCAGCTTCAACATGAAAGCCGGCCGCAAATCCGGTCCCGACCAATCCGATCCTGACCTGTTCCATATCTGCTCTGCCTCTATTGCTCATTCATTTAGGAGTGCATCCGGCTAATCGTCTTGCAGTGCATCCTGGATAGCCTTCAACTCATCATCAGTAATGCCCCA
>JAUWOG010000477.1 GCA_030612305.1 Armatimonadota bacterium
CACGCCGGTAGTCGCAGGAGCGGGGGACCAGGCAGCAGGAGCAGTGGGCAACGGTATCGTCGCGCCGGGCTCGGTGTCGGTGACGACCGGGACCTCCGGCGTCGTTTTTGCGTATCTGGATGAGCCGGTGCTGGATGCGGAACTGCGGACGCACACTTTCTGCCATGCGGTGCCGGACAAGTGGCATATGATGGGAGTGGTGCTGTCGGCGGGCGGCTCGCTACGCTGGCTGCGAGACAGTATCTGCGGTGAGGAAGTAGCGACCGCGGAGGCGATGGGTGTTGACCCCTACGAGTTGATGACTGCGGCGGCGGCGGAGGTGGGGCCGGGCTGTGAGGGGCTGGTATTCCTGCCGTATCTGAGCGGCGAGCGGTGTCCGTATCCGGACCCGGCCGCGCGGGGCGTGTTCTTCGGGCTGAACCTGATCCACTCGAAGCCGCACCTGATAAGGTCGGTGCTGGAGGGCGTGTCATTCGGGTTGCGCGATTGCTTCGAGCTCATCAAGGGCCTGGGCGTGGAATTCGCGGAGGTGCGAGCTTCCGGGGGCGGTGCGCGCAGCAGACTCTGGCGGCAGATCCAGGCCGATATCCTGGGGCATGAGATAGCCACGATCAATGTGGATGAGGGCTCGGCGTACGGGGCCGCTCTGCTGGCGGCGGTCGGCACGGGCGTGCATCCGACGGTGCAGGCAGCCGTAGATGCAGCGATATCGGTTGTCGAGACGGTAGCGCCGGATGCGGCGGCGATGGAGAGCTATGAAGGCTACTACGGGGTTTACAGGCCGCTGTACGGGGCGTTGGCGGAGGAGTTCGGGGCACTGGGAGAATTGACGGAGTAGCTGAAGCGAAGTGGCGGAGGTGCAGGTACAGCGGTGTCGGGGAGGGAAACGCAGGGAGTAGCGAGATGTGAGGGAAGGCGGAGGCGGCTGCAGACGCTGCCGACGGGCGGTCATGGCGTACGGATGAAATACTATAGATGAGGAGTCCTTGGAGATGGCACTGCGAGTAGCCTTTGTGGGTTTCAGACACGGTCATGTGTCCAGCCTGTACCCGGAGGCGCGGGAGTTGGACTATGTCGAGATAGTCGGTGCGGTGGAGGAAGACGCGGCCGCGCGTGGGGATTTCGTCGAGCCGCTTGGGGTCGAACTGACCCATGAAACGCTGGACGAAATGCTGGATGATACGGACTTCGACCTGCTGTGCTGTGTGGACTACTACGGGAAGCGCGGCAGCATCGCGATAAGAGCGCTGGAAGCAGGGAAGCACTTCCTCACCGATAAGCCGCTGTGCACCAAGCGGGAAGAGTTCGAGCAGATTGTGGCGCTGGCGCGTGAGAAGGACCTGGCGGTGCAGATTGCGCTGACGATGCGCTATGGCGCAGCATGCCAGACGATGGCGCGGATCGTGCAGGACGGGGGCATCGGGGAGTTCTGCACGGGGATAGTGCTGGGACAACACCCGCTGGCGTACGGGTCGCGCCCGAACTGGTACTTCGAGGAGGGGAAGCAGGGCGGGACCATCAATGACCTGTTCATCCATGGTACGGATATGATCGGGTGGGCGACGGGGCTGGAGTTCTCGAAGGTCATCGCCGCCGAGGCATGGAACGCACGGGCGGATTGGGCACCGTTCTTCCAGGATTCGGCGCAGGTGGTCTATGAGCTGAGCAATGGCTCGAAGCTGATGGGCGACTGCTCGTACCTGACGCCGGAGAAGGCACATGCGCCCTGGCAATTCTTCCTGTGGGGGACCGAGGGTCATGTGCATCTGTGCGGTGAGGATCTGACCTGGCAGCGGGCCGGCGAGGGTGATGTGGCGGTGGAGGTGAAGGCGAGCAGCCAGATAGGCGACCCGTTTGTGGATATTGCGTCCCATCTGGAGCACGGCACCGAGCGCTGGCTGACGAATGAGGATTGCTTCAAGGCGCAGATGGCGTCTCTGGCAGGGCAGGAAGCCGCGGATAGCGGCGAGCGAGACATGACAGTTGCGGGGATCTAGGCGAGGAGTCCGCGCAAGAAGGCAACGCCTGGCGCGGCGAAGGATATGAAGAGCCGGAAAAGTGGAGTGCTGCTGGTAGTGTCAGGGCCCTCGGGCGTCGGTAAGGGCACCGTTATCGAACGGCTGCTGGAGCGGCAGCCTGAGGTAATCAAGTCAGTATCGTGTACCACGCGGGAGCCTCGCCCCGGTGAAGCAGACGGTCGCGACTACAGCTTCGTGACAGCGGATGAGTTCGCGCGGATGGTCGCGGCAGGTGAGTTTCTGGAGTATGCGCGGGTGCATCAGGACCTGTGGTATGGGACGCCTCGGGGGGCAGTGGAGCAGGCGCTGGCGAGCGGCACGGACATAACGCTGGAGATAGACTTCCAGGGCGCGCGGAGTGTGCGCGAGAAGCTGGGAAGGCGTGCGGCGCTGGTATTCGTCGCGCCGCCATCGTGGGACGAGTTGAAGCGGCGGCTGGCAGAGCGCAGTACGGAGTCGGAAGATGCGACCGCGAAGCGACTCGCCAGCGCGCGCCGGGAGTTTGAGCATATCGGGATGTTTGAGTACGTCGTGGTGAACGATGATCTCGAGACGGCTGTGGATGAGTTGGAGGGGATCCTGACGGCGGAACGGTGCCGGCTGGAGCGGGCGGACTGGGAACGGCTGCAGTCAGAGCTGCTGGAGGAGAGCTAGAGATGGCGATGCTTGAGGCGTCGCAGAGACAAGATGTGGTGACGGGCCGGAAGATAGCTGTCTGCGTCAGCGGCGGGATAGCGGCGTACAAGACGTGCCGCCTCGTGTCGGCGCTGAAGCAGCGCGGGGCGGAAGTGCGCGTCGTCATGACCGAGAACGCCGCCCGCTTCGTCACGCCGCTTACCTTCGCCACGCTCAGTGGGGAACCCGTCGAGTGCGATATGTGGGCGGAGAGGGACGAAGCCGGCATGAGTCACATATCGCTGCAGGAATTCGCCGAGGCGCTGCTGGTATGTCCGGCGACGGCCAACGTCATCGGGAAGGCGGCGAACGGTATCGCCGACGATCTGGTGACGACGGCGATCCTGGCAGCGGCGTGTCCGGTGGGATTCGCACCGGCGATGAATGAGGTGATGTGGCTGAGCCCACCGGTGGAGGAAAATGTGGCGCAGCTGCGAGCGCGTGGCTGCTGGATGGCCGGTCCGGCATACGGACGATTGGCTTCCGGGAGCGTGGGCCAGGGCCGGCTGGCCGGGCTGAATCAGCTCATCGCGTGCGTGGAGAGGATGCTTACCGGG
>JAUWOG010000104.1 GCA_030612305.1 Armatimonadota bacterium
CGAGGGGCCGGTCACGGGCATGTCGCTCATCGTCGCCGACCGCGCCGAGCAGAAGGCATTCTATCCCGCCGATGGTCAGGCGATAGCTACAAAGGAATCCGGACGGAGCCTGCGCATTCCGGTCCGCGATTTCGAGCATCACTGCTGCATCGTGATCGCGCCGCGCTGAAGGGCTTGTTTGACCAGCCGATGGAGGGGCCGTGTCGAGATGCGGGATCGAAGATCCCGCGCCGAGGCCGGCCCACGCAGGATATGAACCTATCGCGATTCAGTGGCTGGGCCAGCCTGGCATTGTACGCGCGAGGCGCGTACAATGCTGCGACAGGCCCCTCCATTGCCGCCGATGGTCAGGCGATAGCTATAAAGGAATCCGGACGGAGCCTGCGCATTCCGGTCCGCGATTTCGAGCATCACTGCTGCATCGTCATCGCGCCGCGCTGAGCCGGATTGTTCATGAGTGAAATGAAACGCCTGGCAGAAATGGGATATGTAAACCATTGATGGGTACATAGAACGGTTTTCGATAGTCTGCGCAAAACGACACACTGTAGTTATTTCGACGACCTCGGGGTGGAAGCGGGGAATTGGACAAGCATCGCTTGTCCAATTCCCACCTGACCTGCACAAGACGCAGGTCAGGCCGAGCTACAGGTTTATGAATAGTGCGCGCTGAGCCGTTCATCACCCGCGACAACGGAGGAAGACAAATGTCTGACATCAAGCTGCCTGTTCGCTACTACCGCCTCGGCCCCCCCGGTGACGAGGACTATGTCGAAGCGAATTTCGACTTCGCCACCAAGCAGCTCACTATGCCCGCCGAGCAGATCGGGCTCGTGCTGGTGGACTGCTGGCACATCCACCCGTACCTGAGCCACCTGGAGCGCGGAGAGAAGATCTGCGAGCAGGTGCTGGCACCGGTCGCCGAGGCCTGCCGCAAAGCAGGTATTGCCGTCATCCACGCCCCCTCGTCCGGGCAGGCGAAGTTGTATCCACAGTGGACGAAGTATGCCACCGACGCGGAGCTATTCGACGCAGATGCAAAGGAGGCCGACTGGCCGCCGCCCGAGTTCCGCAAACGCGAGGGCAAACATGCGCAGTTTGTCAGAGACGAGGTGCTGCGTCTGAAGAGATGGCGCGAGGAGGAGCTGCCGAAGCGCAGGATCGTGGACTGCCTGGAGCCGCAGCCGGACGATCTCGTCATCGCCACCGGCGAGCAGTTGCACCGCCTCTGCCGCCACCGGGGCATCGTGCATCTGGTCTATGGCGGCTTCGCGGCCAACATGTGCGTGCCGGGACGCGACTACGGGACGCGCGCCTTCAGCAGCCGCGGCTCCAACATCATCCTGCTGCGCGACGGCACCACTGCCATCGAGGCGGCCCATACTCTCGACGGCATGTGGCTGACGGAGGCGGCCATCCTCGACACGGAGATGGTCATCGGCTTCACCGCTACATCCGCCGATTTCCTGGCCGCCTGCGCACTCTGAGCTAGGCGTCACCCGCCACGCGACAACCCTCGGCTACGGAGCAACACTATGGCTCAGATCACGCTGCCCGTCCGCCACTATCGCCTCGGTACTGATGCCGGCGTCGAGCTTGTCGAGGCCAATCTGAGCTGCCAGTGCTATGAGTGGACTGTCCCGACCGGCCAGATCGCTCTCGTGCTGGTGGACTGCTGGGATCTCCATGCCCTCAGCAGCTATGTCGAGCGCACGGACAATATCAGCGCGGAGGTGCTGGCCCCTGTCGCCGGGGCCTGCCGCGACGCCGGTATCGCAGTGATCCATGCTCCATCTCCGGGCGTCGCGGAGCATTACCCGCAGTGGGTGAAGTACGCCTCCGAGGAGGAGCTTTTCGAGACGGAGCAGGTCGCAGTCTGGCCGCCGGAAGAGCTCCATCGCGGCAAAGGCGAATACGGACGCTATGGCAAGCCGGCTGAGCCGATGCGCGAGAAATGGGACAGGCAACACCTGCACGAACGGAGAGTCGTCGCCTGCCTCGAGCCGCGCCCGGAGGATCTCGTCATCAAGACCGGCGAGCAGTTGCACCGCCTCTGCCGCCATCGGGAAATCGCGTATCTCATCTACGGGGGTTTCGCCGCGAACTTCTGCGTCCCGGGTCGCGACTACGGCACTCGCGCGATGGGAGCACGCGGCTACAACATCATCCTGGTGCGCGACGGGACCACGGCCATCGAGGCGCACAGCACAATTGACGAAATGGCTCTGACCCGCGCCGCCATCTTCGACACCGAGATGCGCATCGGCCACACGACACTCTCCGCCGAGCTGATAGCCGCATGTGCGAGGGCCGATAGCCTGGGCGAAGCGTGACGATACCGCCGCTGTCCTCGCGCGCTCGGGTTCAGGTCACTGTTCTGCATACAGCCCTCGCACCGGCACGCTGCGGAACTTCATGTACAGGCGTTGTGGCGTCGCCTCCGGCGTCGCTTCCGGCGTCGCTTCCAACTCGCGCACCCAGTAGGTCAGCAGCAGCCGGTCGCCGGCGAAATTGACGCTCGGATAGGCGTAGGCATGACCTGCTGCGTCCTCCGGATTCCGCCGGACAGCCCAGGTCTCGCCCGCATCGGACGAGACCGCCGCAACGAGTGCGTCTTGCCCAAAGCAGCCTGTGCAGACCAGCAACAGGTCATCCGTGTCGGGGATGCGGGAAATGGCGGCATTGGCTGAGTGGGCGGCCGGGATGCTCATCGGCTCGGCGCTGCTCCATGTCATCCCCTCGTCGCACGAGCAGGAGCGATAGATGTAGCCAAGCTCGGTGCGGATGATCATCAACAGCCGGCCGTCTGCCAGCTCGACGACACCCGGTTCCAGAGCGCCGCGTTTCGGCAGCGAGATGTCCGGCGCGCTTTTCGTCCACGTCTCACCATCATCATCGGAGAAAAAGGCAGTCGAGATGAGCACGTGATCGGGCCTGCCGCAGTCCTCCGTGCGCTCGACGGGCGCAATGATCCGCCCCGAGGAAAGCTGTATGACGCGCGCGTTGATCATCACGCAGTAGCCATCGCCCGCAGTGACCATCACCGGCTCGCCCCAGCTTCTGCCTTCATCGGGGGCCCGCCGCACGAACACCTGGAAGTTGCTGTTCGACTTCCTCCGCCCGTAGAAGAGCAGCAGGGAGCCGGAAGCTGCCCGCAGCAGGCTCAGGCACATCAGGCTCTCCTGAGC
Organism: Armatimonadota bacterium; assembly: GCA_030612305.1. Lineage (GTDB taxonomy): Bacteria > Armatimonadota > Zipacnadia > Zipacnadales > UBA11051 > UBA11051. Next base: position 3,189 of record JAUWOG010000104.1, read on the forward strand.
GGCGTTCTCTTCGAACGTGCGCAGGCCGCTCCAGGTCCGCCCCATGTCATCTGAGGTCATCGCCAGGAGGCAGGTGGGGGATTCGGGGAAGCCGCCGCTCTCGTAGTCCGACCAGACCACCAGCAGCCGGCCATCGGCGAGTTCAATGATGTCGCCCTCATCGGTGCTGCGGCTGGTGCTTGGAGCGCACTCCACGAGCACTCGCTGGAACTCCTCCGGCATCAGCATCACGCCTCGCAGACATCACTTTTCGGTGAGGTACGTCGGCCCCGGCCATGGCTAATACACGTAGATCATATTGTCAGTCGTCCCGATGAAGCCGTCTATCATCGCCCAGACGCCGCAGGCTGTGAACTGGCCTAGAATCATGCCCAGAAAGATCATTATCCCGATGCGGAAGGCTCCGTAGCCGCCCAGATGGAGGACCAGGAGTTTCGTCAGCCAACCAAGGAATATCGAGAACCACAAGTCCTGGCAGGGCGTTGTCGGCCCGACTGCGAAGCCCAGGGGATGCAGCGGCCAGCGCGGGAGCTGGTAGTGCAGCAGCGTCAGGCCCCACATTATCGCCGCGCCGATACCGAGGAAGAGCATCTTGCCGGGCGAGGGTCCCTGCGGGTTGTGGATATGGTTCTCTGCAAACATGTAGGCCTGTTTCGGGCAGCCGGAGAACAGCCAGCTACTCAGCCAGACGGCCCCCTCGTTGTAGCCTTCATAGATAGTGATGCCGGTGGCCAGAATCGCGCACACAACAATGGAGAGCACGACGATACTGACGAAGCCGCGCGGGCGGCCGCGGATCTCGCTCCAGAGCTTCGCCGCGTGCGCTATGAACGGCATCATGAAGACGCGGATGTCAGCGACCCATGAGAAGGTCATGCTGAGTGTGGCCAGGCCGGCCGGGCCGATGTAGCGACTGCCCAGAATCGTGGCCGCGAAGGACTGCGGGACCAGCGCCGCGCGCGACACCGGCACGCCTCCCTGGATCGTCGCACGCGTCAAGGCGATGAACGTCACGAACGCACCGAAGAGGAACACGATGATGCTCGCCACATTCATGCCTGCCAGGTACAGCCACCCGCCCATGATGACGAAGCCGAATATCAGGCAACCGACGATGATCTGCGGAGAGGCGGCGCCCTCTTCATCCTTGGCTACGGGCGCGCCGGAGAATGCCTTGCTGAAGATCTCCGCTAGCGGACGCCGCGCCGTGTAGAAGCCATAGACCACCAGTACGATCATCGCACCCATCGTCTGGGCCGAGATCGCCGGCGTTCCGGCTCCATAGACTTCTCTGGCCCCCAGACCGATTCCCCATATCCGCATCAGCGGATTCTGAAACTGCGTGAACACCGAGAAGAACCACAGGCTGAACGCGAGGTCGGTATGAATCATGTACGTGAAGGCGATCACCGACGGGTTGATCCACAGCCGGAAGTAGATGCTTTCGCTCTGGATCGGTATGTTCATGGTGGTGCGCAGGGGGAGTAATGGCAGCATCTTCGCGTAGTAACACAGCCCTATGTAGGAGCTGACCGCGAAAGCGACTATGAAGCCGAGCCACATCAGCTTGTTGGCGAAGAGGTCGGAAATGATGCGCTTGCCGCCCACGCCCCGCACCATCTCGATGGGCAGGCGCATCAGAGGATAGACGAGGCGTTCGTGGTCGGTCCAGTGCTTGCTGAAGAGCAGTGTCACGCCGAGTGTCGCCGCGTAGAGGCCGGCGATGAACACGGCCCATGCGAGCAGCGGGACTACCCAGCCGTCCCACGGGATTGCGTCGCCGCGCGGCAGACCCTCGTAGAAGTTGTCCACCACGTAGGGGTCCTTCGGGACGGCCCAGTCGGGAAGCTGGGTGACGATGTCCTCCGCCCAGCGGTTAGACGGCGTCGCATAGTACTGCGCGCCAGTCATGATCGGCAGCAACTGGCCGATGAGACCCCATGTCGGCACCGCTGAGGAGACCAGCAGCATGATGAAGACGACGATCCACTCGGCCTGTGAGAGTATGGCGCGCCGCCGGATGAGGCTCGCCACCGGGCCGACTATCGCAACGAGAACGAGGAAGATGAAGACTACGCCGAAGCCGAGCGCGGTATTGGCGGGGCGCGTCCCCTGTATCACCAGGTTCGCATACGGAAAGCCGAGGCCGACGACGGCCACTCCGATGAGACCGAGCGTCACGGCGCGCGCGGTTATCCCGCCCTTGTGAGCCGTCGTCTCCGTCGTATCGGGCCTCATCTCAAGCGCCACTATGATACCTCGTCGGCTTCATTTGCCGGCTTGCCAGAGCTCTCGGCCGCCTGCTGGAGTTCGTGTCACCGTAGAGCCACAACCTCTCCGGTTGCGGCGCTCTCGAAGGCGGCGTCGAGTATGCGCATCATCTGGCGCGTGTGCTCCCACGGCACCGGCGGCGGCGTGCCCTTCGTCAGGTGCTCGTGGAGGGCCAGGTAGTATTCATCGGCGTCCCTGTCAATCGCCTCGAGTTCCTCCTCCACGAGTTCCCCCGGCTCACCCTTCCGCACCACACCGTCCTGGAATGTCGCTTCCGATCCGGCGACCATGAAGGTGTTCAGGTTTGCTCTTGCGGTCACATTCTGCTCGATGTGGGCGGTCACACCATTCTCGAAGCGGATGATGACCAGGAAGCCGTCCTCCACATTATCGCTCCAGGTCCCGGTGAGGAGGTCGGCATAGACATCCCTGCCACGCGCGTGGCCGAGTATCTGCAGCACGCGGTCAATATGGTGCGGGCCGAAGTCATACATCCTGCCGCCCCCGTAGCGCTTCTCAGCCCGCCAGCCCGGACGGTATTCGGGCACCCCGTAGGTGTGCATCAGATCCGAGTAGCTGAGACTAATCAGCTTTATCGCGGCTATCTCACCCAGCTCGCCGCGCTCGACAAGCCCCATCGCCTGCAACTGCTCCAGGTTCCAGCGGGCGTTCTGGAAGCAGCAGAGCGTGCGTCCGGCCTTCGATGCTGCGTGCCCCATCTCGTCCCATTCGGCGACATTCATCGCCGGCGGCTTCTCGGTCAGGCAGTGCTTGCGGGCCTCGAGGACCTTGATGACGTGGTCATGGTGCATCGCCGAGGGCGTCGCGACTATGACCAGATCAATGTCCGCATCGGCGAGCATCTCTTCGAGCGTCTCGTAGCCGCGCAGGCCGAACTGCTCCGTGGCGACTTCCAATCTCGCAGGCGTCGGATCGCAGCCGGCCACGAGGTCGAATTCATCGAGGCGGTCGAGGGCTTCACAGTGCCATTCGAGACCCATACGCCCGAGGCCCATCACGGCTACTCTGGTCTTCTCCATGGTCTTGCTCTCCAGTCATCCGCTGATTACGCCAGTAGCTCTGCGATCTCGACGACGCGCTTCTCGGCGGCTGAACGGTACGCGGCCAGCGCCAGAGCGAGGGCCAGCTTGCCGTCCTCGCCGGTGACGCGCGGCTCCTGCTCGCCGCGTATCGCCGCACAGAAGTTCTGCATCTGGTTGATGTAGAAATCGTCACGCTCGAATTGCTTGGTCTCATGTATCCAGGTGCCGGTATCGCCCTGATAGAGGGAGAAGCGGCTCTCGTCATAGCTGTACTCGACGGTGCCTTTGTCGCCGATGATCTGGCCGCCGCGCTTGTAGTTGCGCTGGATGTCATTGCAGAACATGCTCACCAGCACGCCGCCTGCGGTGCGCATGATGAGCGCCGCGCCGTCATCCACATCGGCATCCACATCGAGTTTGAAGTGCTCGGCCATGCAACTGACTTCGGCCACCGGCCCGAGGAACCACTGTATGATGTCAAGCTCATGGGAGGCATCATAGAGCACGCCGCCGCCGGTCGCGCGCTTGGCCCAGTAGAGCCGCGCGTATTCCGGCCGGGCGTCGGCGATGAACGCCCCGCAGCAGATGTCGGCCATATAGACGGTGCCGATGGCTCCCTGATTGACGAGTTCCCGCGCGCTGGCGAAGAGCGGATGATGGCGCATCGTGTAGCCGATCTGCCGCACCAGCTCCCGCTCCGCTGCCGCCTGTATCAGCTCCGCACCACCTGCCCTGTCAACGGATATCGGCTTCTCAACGAAGAGATGACAGCCGTGCTCGCAGGCTCTCATCGCCTGGGGGATGTGCAGATTGCTCGGCGTGCATATCAGCACCGCATCGAACGCGTCGAGGTCCGCATCCGCATAGTCGGCTATCCCGGGCTGGGTCCCGTAGAGCGCCGCCATCTGCTCGAGGCGTTCGGCTCGCGGGGCGCACGGCGTCACCTCGACATCCTGATAGCTCCCCAGGCAGCGGATATGCCGCTCGCCTATCGAGCCGCAGCCGACCACCAGCAGTCTGTCCATCTGGCACCTCCGTT
>JAUWOG010000285.1 GCA_030612305.1 Armatimonadota bacterium
CGTCGCGTTGGCCTTCGCTAACGTCTGCCACGGCTGCGCTTCCGTGCCCGGGTTCGCATCATCGCCGTTCGGTGCGACGAAGTGGCGAGCCGCAGAAGCCGGCACAGCGGCCGCCAGCAGAGATGCAAGCAGTACTACCGTGTGGTCGAATGTCATCAGCAATCCACCTCTTCTCAACAGCTATGGTCCTGGAACCGGTGTGGATCACCGGGGGCCTCAAAGCTCCCGCGTCTGGATCTCAGCGCAGTGGGTAGGCGGCGGTTCCGCCCTCGGCGAAACCGGCGACCAGCAGCGTGTCGGCGCCCGTGCCGATGGTGAGGATATGGCGCGGTGTGCCGGATGTGTGGATCCGGTGCAGGATACGCCCGGCTCCATTCGCCACGCGGATGAGACCGGATTCCTCGCACCATGCGACCATCGGCCCCGCCGCGCCCCCGAAGATCACCGCGTCATTGATTGACTGGCCGGTGTGATCCTGCCAGAGGACCTCGCCGGCTGCGTCGAGGACGTAGAGGTAGCCGGTTCCTGAGGCCAGCACGATTTCGTCGCCGGGCTTCCCATCCAGATCGCCGGACACAAGCGCGTTGGCCGGATAGCCGAAGTTGTTGAACGCCCATAGCTTCTCGGGAGGTGCCTTCTGCCCGCCGGTTGTCGCGTGGAGATCACCGGTGGATGAGGCGGTGACGACCTCCGGCACACCGTCCCCGTCGAGATCGGCGACAGTGTAACAGACATCGCCGATTGACGTGTAATGGCGGTAGGTGGGTTTCCCCTGGAAGTCGCTGCCATGGGATGAGCCGTACTTATCGGCCAGGAAGATAGTGTCGGCGGCTCCGTCGGCATCCATGTCCTCGAAGCTCATCGCCATCGTGCCGTGGAGGGCGTAGTCGTGCTTCCACAGGAGTTTCCAGTCGGCGTCAAGAACCTGGAGATCGAAGTTGCCCATGCTGACGAGGATTTCGCAGCGGTCGTCGCCTGTGATGTCACCGACAAGGAGGTTGAAGATGCCATAGGCGAGGTCGCCGAAGCTGCGGGCCCACGGCATTCCCCGCATCTGGTGGCTGTCGAGCAACTCGCCCTGGGCGGAGAGGATGTAAGCGTAGGTGTCCGCAGAGCCGACGAGGACCTCGGCGCCGGGGTTGTCGCGGAGATCGCCAAACACTACGTCGCGCACGAGGCTCTTTGCCGGGAAGCTCCAGAGTTCCTCACCGGCGGTGTCGAGGCAGTAGATGACAGCGCCCCGGCATACGAAGAGTCGCTCGCCGGCTCCGTCGTGGAGGTCGGCGGCTTTGAGGCACCAGACCTCGGGACCATCGCCGAATGCCGACCACGCCGGCTGCGCCAAGCGATCTGGCTGCCTAGTAACCACGCGGGCCGGTGATGACGGCGGCTGCATGTTCTCAACAACCGCATCAACGAATGTGGCGATGGCGCGACATTTCTCCAGCGCAGGGATGTCAAGGTCCTGACGGCCCGCCTGGAGCGATGCCTGATAGCGCATGTTGCCCACCTGGACACGGATCTGCGCGCCGTCCTCGGGCGCTACGGCGACTCCTTTTCCGGTGGCAAGGTCCACCTCGAGGTCAATGCCGCGCGAGGTAGTCATGAAGAGATCGCCGATGGCAAGCCGCGAGAGCCCGGCGAGCATGAGGCGTTGCGCGGTAAGCAGACCTGCCCGGATCCTGGCGTCAACGGTGAGATTGGCGATTGGTGTCTCGGGCGACACGGGGCCGAGTAAGGCGAGCGCGTTCTCACTACCCCGGACGGCGATAACATTCCGCGCAACGCTGGCTGCAACATAGTCGCGGCGCTTTGCGGGGCGGCTGACGTACATGAGCGATGCGAAGGAAACCGGCTGGCCCTCGTCGAGCGTGCGGCTGTTGCGCTGGTGGAGGATGCTGACCGGCAGGACAATGCCTGCGCGCCGGTGATTGGTCACCCAGGCGGCGTCCACGGAAATCGCGGGCTTGATGTGCAGGCTGCGGCTGAGGTCCACGGATACATCCGGCGCAGGTGGGAGCGCCTCGGCCTCATAGACGTGCGGCTTGCCATCTTCGCCCTGGAGGACGAAGCGGTCAACGCGGATCGGCGGACGCTCGCGGAGGGTGACGAGGATGAGATGGGGCCCGTCGCCGGCCAGGTTGATCTTCGGCGTGTCGGTGGACTGGGCGGCGTCGGATGCGGAACGTCCGTAGCGGCCCTGCGGGACATGGAACGCCTGCTTCTCGCCATAGTCAACCGATACCCACAGCGAGTCACTGCTGCCATCGGTGCCATAGGCGATGATGGCCATCGAGTATTCGCCTGCGGGCAGGTCAACGCCGAATGCGATGCGTGAGCTGGACTGGTCCATGAGCAGAGCCCGTCCGCCGGAAGCGGCCTCATCCTCGCTGGCCTGACAGTCGAATGTCTCGGCTTTGCCCGCGCCTCGGATGGCGCTGAAATCGAGGCCGTCAACGCCTTCTGCGCCCGCGTCGTCAATAGTCTTCCACGTCAGCTCGAAGTCGTAGGTGTCCGTCTCGCGAGGTGTAACGGTATCGGCGACAAGGAACCATTCGCCGCGCCGCCAGAGAATCTGCCTGCGCCAGTCGCAGGAGTTGTAGCCCTGCGTGGAGGTGTCGGAATAGCCGCAGGAGGGGAGGTCGGCCGTTGCACTGAGGCCGGAAAGGCTGGGCACGAGGCTGTCGCCACGACCGTTGCGCAGCACCGTGAGCATGGTGTGCTCGGTGGTGTTGCGGGTGAGGTAGTCGTGGTCGAGGAGCCAGCGCTCGCCGCCCTCGACAAACTCGATGATGGAGTTGCCGTCGTAATGGAGGTGCTTGCCGCGAGAGATACCGTCGAGCAGGAGGTACTGGGCGTCCTTGTCCCAGTTCTCGCGGAAGCTGATCTTGTCAAATGACTCCTCAAGCGTCACATCGGCCTTCTCGAAGGGCTCGTTGTAGCTCGGGGAGGTCTGGACCCATTCGTACTTCTGCGGGTCCGTCATAAAGACGTTGACGCCGGTGAAGCGGTCGGGCCGCACAGGCTCGATACCGCGCTCGTACGGGTTTTGCCAAGTGCCGTTGGAGTAGTGGCTCATCAGCCACTTGTAGCCGCCATCGCCGGGCCACCAGAGGCCCAGAGGGAGGGCTTTGCCGGGGAGGTTGGGATTGGATGAGACCCCCGAATCGCCGAAGCCGCTGGCGAGCCCGGCGTTGTCGCAGATGGCGACCATGTAGTCGGCGTACTTGCGCATGTTGCCGTCCTCGAAGTAGCCCATTTGATTCTCGGCGAGGCTGTATATCTGCGAATGAGCGGTGGTGAGCGTGAGGTAGGAATCGGCGTCTTCCTGCGGCTTCCATGATTTCGCCTGGGCCATGAGGCAGGCGCGGGCCTTGGCCAGGAACTCGGGCATGTCGGCAAGGCCATAGTAGCGATGGAAATAGCGGGCGCCGAAGTGCAGCCCCAGAAGGGGAAATGTCGTATGGTTCCATGAGACGAGATCGTTCGTGCCGAGGCGGGCATAGCCGGATACGTGGTTCCTCAGGTCGCGGGTGAATTGCAGCATGGCATTGGTGAAGTCAAGCCGCAGCGCATCGTCAATCAGCGGGCACTCTTCGAAGGCGTCCCATGCGCACTCGATCTCCCAGGACGAGGTCTCTTCGGGCCAGGGCATCTTGCTGCGAGCTGACGAGCTGACGGAGCCGCTACGCTCGCCGCCGGGTGCGTACAACACGGCCACAATGCGCATCGCCGCGAGCGCTCTCTGCGCGTAGACCTCACAGCCGGTCTGGAGGTAGAGGTTGGCGTTCTTCGTCAACTCGACGAGCGTGGGGTCAAGCTTGCCGGCAGCAATCTTCTCGGCCTCGGTCGTACTGACCAGCGGCTCCGGTCCCGCGGCGACTGCATAAGGCAGTGTCCCGTCCTCAAGCAGATTGAGGAATTCGGCCACGCCCGGCTCTGCGCCGGCAGCATCGCTGCAGCCGATGACGATGACGTTGTTGCCCGATGTCCACGGGTAGGGGTCATAGACGGTGTGGATGAGGTAGTTTCCCGCGCCCGGCACACGCGCGTCGGCGAACGTGTAACGGTTCCAGTAGAGGCGCTCTATGAGTGGGTTGTTGAGCATGTTGCCGAGGCAGATGACGGTGCGCGAAGAGGGGTCCGCTTCCTCTACGGTTGCTGCACGTTGTGGCTTGATGCCGGCGGCGCTGAGACCGGAGATGAGCGTCCGGAGCGCGGGAGCATAGGCCTCGTCTTCGGGCGCTACGAGCGCGGGCTGGGCACCGTTGATGACGAGGCTGGTGTCGCGGTCCATGGCGCGCACGGCGTAGAGCCGGGGCACTGCGACCCCGACTGCCGACGCCTTTGCCACATCGCTCGGAAGCGGCTTGCCGATAATCTCGAATTCGGCAAGTGACGGATGCGCGCGACGGCCCTCTGACACACCCTCCACGCACCTCAGACGTACCGCCCGCAGCGTGAGAACGTCCCACGAATGCTCGGTCCATTCTCCCATCGGCGTATCAGCGTTCTCGGCAAGCGTTTTCTCGAATTCACCGTCTCCGTCCGCGTCCGCCTCGATGAC
>JAUWOG010000063.1 GCA_030612305.1 Armatimonadota bacterium
TGCCGAGGGCCGCGGCAACTGCGGCGCGGACGGCGGGATGTTCCCTGGTGTCCTGGAGGCGAGCGACGAGGACTGCGCCGGCACCGTGGTCGCGAGCTACATCGCCGAGCAGGCCGAGTGCGACCGCGGCCTTGCGGCGGACGGCGTAGCTACTGTCATTGTGGAGGTGATCCAGCAGCGGGTGGAGTGCATGGATGGCGTCTTCAGGTGGGAGAGGGGCAGCGAGAGAGCGGTCAGCGATAGCACCCAGGAGGCTCGTGCCGATGCCTCGGACGTCGGTGTTGTCGTCGGTAAGGAGGTCTGCGATGATTGCGGGGAATGCGGTGGCCTTCATTAGCTTGAGCGCAACCTGTGCGGCGGCTCTCTCGCGGAGGAGCTCGTCGGCGTCCTGCCCGGGTGCCGGGCGCGCCTTCTTGATGAGCGTGATGACTTCGTCTATGGCCGGCTCAGCGACCCCACCGAGGACAGCGCTTGCGCCGGCGCGGACGTAGTCGTCCCATGCGTCCATGAGTGGGAGCATGTAGGGGACGACGGGCTCACCGATAGCGATGAGGACTGCGGCGACACCCTTGCGGGTATTGGCGTCTTTGTCCTTGAGCGCTTCGGTGAGTGTGGGGATTGCGGAGTTACCGGCGTTGGTGAGCAGTTGTGTGGCTTGCTGCTGGACGGGGGCGTCAAGGAGGTACCATACGGTGAGGAGCTGATACCAGGCCTGCGGGGTGCTGATGTGTGCGACGGCTGAGACGATGTGCTCGTGGAGCCAGCGGGGCTGGTCCTTGGCGGCCTCAGCGAGGCGGCGGCCATCAATGAGCTCCTGGGTCGCGGCTATCTGCTGCGCAGGCGTGCCGTTAGCGAGCTGCTGCTGGAGGCGTGCAAGCCGTTGGCTGCGGGCAACACCCCAGACGATCAGCACCGCCACGACGCCGATGATTATGACCCAGTTGATTTGACGCCTGGTACTCTCATCCACTGATGTCAACTCCTCGAAAGCTGCAAGGATAGCCAAGTGCCTGCGAGCACGCAGTAAGGATAAGCCGCCAAGACAAGCCACAAGCGATGCCCGCTCGCGGTGCGGTCATCTGACGTTGCCGGGACGCAAAGAAGATCCCGAGGACAGACAGTTCTCCGGCTCGCTCGGAGAGTCCTTCTCCGGACACCTCGCCGAGACCTTCAGGCGTGAGAAGGATTTCGCCGACGGTCCGACCAAATAGGGTTCGCCGAGCAATTATAGAGGGGATGTGGCGCGCTGACAAGGGGCAAAGCGGCGCAATGTATTAGGTCTGCGACTTTGTCACGCCCTAATAGTTCTGGGAAAATGTCACCCTATGGAAACCGCGGTGACATTGACAATGAAAGATGAACAGACCTACCGCGTTCTCAGCGGGTCGGCGTGACGAACGGGCAGGAGCGGCGAGACCGACAGGAGGCGAAGAGACTTGATGAACGGTGACACGGATTGGCAGACTGCAGCGGGACGATATCTGGGCCGGGTGCCGGTGTTCGGTCCTGAGGACGGCGAGACAGTAATCGAGCCGCTGGGCGAGGGCTTCGGCTGGTGGGCCGGCGGGTGCAGCGCACTCTACGATGCGGCATCCGGGAGGTTCTACCTCTACTACAGATTGCGCAAGCCGAGGGAGCTGGGGCGCGGCGTGGATTGTCGCATAGCTGCCAGCGAGGATGGCCGACATTTCGAGGACATCTGGAGCGCGACGAAGGAGGACATTGACACCCAATCCATGGAGAAGGCCTGTCTGTTCAAAGTGGCAGAAGGGCTGTGGCGGCTGTATCTGTCGTTCGTGGATGGGGACGGTCGCTGGTGCATCGAGATGGTGGAGGCGGAGCAGCCGGACGGGTTCGAGGTGAGGCGGCGGGTGCCGATACTGAATGCCGACGACTGTGGGGCAGAGGGTGTCAAGGACCCGGTCATCTACAATATCGGGGGTCTGTTGCACATGTTCGTGAGCTATGCCCCGAAGCCGGCGAGCGTGGATGCCGAAGCGGAGGAGGAGATGCACGCGACAGGCGACGTCTATAACACGGGGATCGTCAAGTCACACAGCGGGTTGGCGACCAGCAGCAATGGCATGGAATGGAGCTGGCAGGGAGACATACTGTCGCCGCCGGACAAGGGATGGGACCAGTACTGCACGCGGCTCAACTCGGTGCTCTGGCGGCCGCCGGTGTACATCGGATTCTACGATGGGAGCGCCGGCGTTGAGGACAACTATGAGGAGAAGGCGGGGATGTGCGTGAGCCATGATCTGCGGCGCTGGGAGCGCGTCACGCTCGACGGACCGTTCGTGGTGTCGCCGCATGCGACGAGGACGATACGGTACATAGAGGTAGTGGCGCGGGAAACGCACCTGCACTATTTCTATGAATGGACGCGGCCGGACGGGTCGCATGAGCTGCGCACGACTGCAGTGGCGTTGGACTGAGCTGCATCCTGGCATCCGGCCCACGCCGTTGCCTTTGCGGTGTGGGGTTTGCGCAGCAAGTTCTGATGGGATGCGAGGCATGCCCGTTCAGACTGCGAGTCTGCGCAAGCGGGCCTCGATTAGCGAGAGCCTCCGGCGGGCACGGAGGGCGACCTGGAGGTCGGGGTATGTGGCCTGGAGTTGCCAATTGCCGGTATCCATGACGGGCTCGGTGACGAAGAGAGGCCTGCCCATGACGGGCGGGAGCTTGCGTATGTTGCTGAAGACGTCAATCTGTCGCAGAGCGCGTCCGACGTCGTGGAACTCGGCCTTCGCGTCATGCTGGGCGTGCATGACCTGCATCATGCTTGCGAACTGGCGCTCGGCGTATTCGTCGCCGACGGCGCGCATGAGTCCCCAGTGCCTGAGAGCACTCTCCATGTCATCGGCCTGATTACGCAGCATGTATGCGAGGCCCAGATTCCGGTGGAGGACGGTATTGTCGGGCTCCATCTGGACGGCTCTTCCGAAGTAGTGGATGGCGGTGGTGAAGAGCTTACGTGCCTCGGCGCTTCGCTGCGGTGATGCATCGTGGGTTGCGTACCTCATGCGTGCCTCGCGCTCGATGCGCTGTCCGCGGCGGGCATAGGCAAGCCCCATCGTATTGTTCGAGGCGACGCTATTCTCCATCTGGGCGAAGCGGCGGAAGGCCTTGAGGGCCTCATCGTTCTGGCCGAGTTCGTAGAGGACCATTCCGAGATTGCCAAGGGTATCGGCAGTGGCGCTATCGTCCTCGGCAGCTTTTTGGAGATGGGCGCGTGCTCGGCGGAAGAGCTGGCGGACCTCGGGGATGAGCTCGTCGGGCTGACTGCTGCGGTCTTGCTGCATCCTGTCAGCGGCTTCGGCAAGAGCAGTTCCGGCGCAGAAATAGAGGGCGCTCTCGTCGTCGCTCAGGAGCTTGATGGCGTGCTCGAAATGCTGGGCGGCGAACTCCGGATCGCCTCTGAGGTAGGAGGCAAGGCCGAGGTTGAACCTGGCTTCGCCGGCTTTGCCGCCCTTTTCGGTGAGGTTCTGCTCGAATGCGGTAATGCTGGCTTTGAGCGCGGCGTCGAAGAGGGCTTGTTCAGTGCGGTTCATGTCGCGCTTGCGGCGTGTCAGCGAGATCATCAACTGGGTGACGCCGAGGTCGAATACGAGCTCGATGTCATAGTGCGTGCCGTCCTGGATGCCTTGAAGCATGGAGATGGCTTCGTCGAGGCGTCCTACTGCGGTGGCTGAGCGGGCGGCATTGACTACTGCGGAGAGGTTGTCGGGTGCGGCCTGCAACGCGCGCTGGAAATACTCGTCAGCCTGCTCGAAGTTGCCGAGCCGCCACTCGATAGCCCCGAAATTGCTCAGCACGTCAGGATTGTCCGGCTGCTCGGCTTCGGCCTTTTCCTCATATTCGTGCGCCATGCCGTACTCGCCATCGGCCTCGGAGGCGATGGCTGCATTGTGCCAGGCGATGGGCTGCAGCGGGTGATCGGCCGGCACGGAATGGAACAACTGGACGGCGTCGTCGTAGCGTTCCTGCCTGATGCGGAGACAGCCGTAGTTGATGATTGCGGCAGCTTGGCGCGCATCAATGCGGGTGGCCTGCTTGAGCGCTCTCTCGGCCGGGCCGTGGCTGCCCCTCACGGCGAGAGCGGCGCCGAGGTTGCTGAGGATGTCGGCGTTGCCGAGCGCGAGGTGTGCGGCGGCGGCAAGGTTGACGACAGCCGCCTGCGTGTCGCCCTCATTGAAGGCGATGACGCCGGTGTTGGCTTGCGCGTGAGGATAGAGCGGCCGCGCAGCGAGAGCTCGCTGCAGGTAGTCGGTGGCTGGTGCTTGCCGTCCGAGACGCATTTGACGCACGGCCATGTTATTGAGTGCGGGGGCTCCGGCCGTCTGCAGGATATCCTGAAGCGCTTCGGGTAGCTCGACCTCGGCGGGCATGACGGATACGAGTGTGCCGAGGTTGGCCAGACTCGCCTGCGAGTCGGGTTCTTGACGGAGGGCGTAGGCGAGGGCGTCTGCGGCCTCCTGCCAGTTGCCGAGGTCGGCGTGTGCGGCGGCCAGCGCATTCAGCAGTGCAGGCGTGGGGCCGGTCCGAGAGTAGGCGTTCGTGAGCGTTGCCACGGCCTGCTCGGTGTCACCGCGCAGGTAGTGAGCTACGCCGAGGTCGGTGAGCGTTTCCTCAGCGGGTTCAGCGCCGGGCTCGCTGAGGGCGCGGCGGGCCCGTTCGGCACGCTGTCTGAGCAAGGCCTTCCAATGCTCGGCTACGGTGCGGTACCACTCCCTGAGCAGGAAGTGGAATGCGAAGCGTGGGATGCTGATGGCGAGATAGCCGAGGGCGGCGCCGCCGACAGCGCCAATAGTGAGTGTGAGTGGTGCGTTCTCCAGCGAGAGTGCGCGGGCATAGAGGAAGCCGAGCACGGCTCCCAACAGTATGCCCCCCACGCTCGTGAGTACCCTTCCCCATCGCCGTGGCAACACTGTTTCTGTCTTCCTCTCCGGGTGCGGTCCTATGTAGGTGCGCCTCATGGCACGCCCGTATGCACTCATGGCACTCCCCCCATATCGGCGGCAAGGCCGTCGTTCGCTGCTGCTTGCCAGAGCCAGGCTCACGGTCGGGCTAGCTGTGCCGCGTCCTCACGGGCCGTATGGGGCGGACCGGTTCCAGTCATCAGTCGTCCCTTCAACGGGAACGACGAGGAACACGACGCGCCACTATAATCCATGTTACCCACTAAGGCGACAGAATATCACATTCAGACGTTTCTGGCGCGACTTTTTTTTGCTCATTTTGAACTTACCACTCAATAGCGCCGGGATCATTGAATGTCACCAGGCACGGGAGGTGAGGCCGTATCCCCGGAGAATACAACCGTGTGAAGCAACGGCGCGATACATGGAGAGCCCACGACAATGACAGATGAGTACATGCAGGACGATGCCTTGAGCCGGGAGGAGATAACCGCTCTGCAGGTGCGGCGTCTGCGGGAAACGGTGGCGCGAGCGGCGTGCTCCCCGTGGTATGAGCAGGCGCTGAAGGAAGCGGGCGTCGGCCCCGAGGACATCGAGACAGTCGAGGATGTCAGCAAGCTGCCGCTGACGACGAAGGATGACCTGCGAGCGGGGATGCCCCATGGCTTTCTCGCGGTGCCTCTGGACGAGGTGGTGCGGATGCACTACTCGTCCGGCACGACCGGCATCGCCACGGGCGTGTATCACACGCATAGCGACCTGCGCAGGTGGTCGGAATGTGTGGCTCGCGGGATGCGGGCCGTCGGTGTTGACCGCAGCGATGTGTTCCAGAACATGATGGGGTACGGGCTTTTCACCGGCGGTCTCGGGTTTCACTATGCCGGCGAACTGATCGGCTGCATGACGATACCGGCGAGTGCCGGAAACACCCAGCGGCAAGTGCATCTCATGCAGACGTTCCAGACCACTGTGGTGCACATATTGCCAAGCTACGCCTTGCGCGTAGCAGCGTATTGCCGGGAACACGACATTGACCCGATTGCTGACCTGAGCATCGGGTATGCGTTTCTGGGCGGAGAGCCGCACAGCCGGAAGCTCGTGCGGCGCATCGAGGAACTCTTCGACTGCAAGGTCTATAACTGCTACGGGCTGTCGGAGATGTGCGGTCCCGGTGTGGCGATGGAATGTACGGCACAGGACGGGCTGCATGTGCGGGAGGACCAGTACATCGCGGAGATAGTGGATCCGGCGACACTCGAGCCGGTGTCCGCGGGCGAGCAAGGTGAACTGGTGCTGACGACACTGCGGCGGGAGGCGATGCCGTTGTTGCGCTACCGCACCAGGGATGTGACGCGACTGATTTCGGAGCCATGTCCGTGCGGCAACGAGCATGTGAAGATAGGGCGGCTGGAGGGCCGCACTGATGACATGCTGATAGTGAAGGGCGTCAACATCTACCCGCAGCAGGTCGAGCGGGTGCTGATGGACTCGCCGCATGTCGGGTCCAACTACGTCATTGTGCTGGACGACGCAGATGGCACCGATGAGATGGTGGTGCAGGTCGAGCTTTCGCAGGAGGCCTTCGTGGACGAGATGCGAGAGTTGCATACCATCGAGGAGGCCCTGGTCAGCCAACTGCGTTCGGAGATACTCATCACGCCGAAGGTGGAGTTGCACGAGCCGAATGCTCTGCCGGCGGCGGAGGGCAAGGCAGTGCGGGTGATAGACAAGCGCGACAAGGCATAGCTAAGGGACGAAGGCAGGCGGGAAATTGACACGAGACAAGGTACTTCTGTCAGGAAATGAAGGGATAGCACGGGGAGCGTGGGAGGCCGGAGTGGACTTCGGCAGCGGCTATCCGGGAACGCCGTCGTCGGAGATCCTGCCGACGCTTGCGGATCTTGGAGTGGGCCACGTCGAGTGGTCGGTGAATGAGAAGTGCGCGTTGGAGGCGGCAGTCGGCGCAAGTCTGGCAGGTGCGCGAGCTCTGGTGACGATGAAGCATGTCGGTCTGAACGTGGCTGCTGACCCGTTCTTCACGCTGGCATATACGGGGGTCAAGGGCGGCCTGGTGGTGGTGTCGGCCGATGACCCGGACATGCAGAGCTCGCAGAACGAGCACGACAGCCGGCACTACGCGCGAGCGGCCCAGGTTCCGATGCTCGAGCCGGCGGACAGCCAGGAGGCGGCAGACTTCGTGAGGCAGGCGTATGAGCTGAGCGAGGAGTACGATATGCCGGTGCTGCTGCGTGCGACGACGCGCGTCTGCCACTCGCACACTCCGGTGGAATTCGGGCCGCGAGAGACCATCGCGCGGGATGCGGAGCTTGCCAAAGAGCCGCAGAAGTATGTGATGATCCCGGGGCACGCCCGCAAGCGCAATGCGATCCGGCTCGAGCACTGGCATGAGCTGGTGGCATTGGCTGAGACCACGGACCTCAACCGCGTTGAGAACGGCGATGCGAGCCTGGGCATCGTCTGTTCCGGAGTCGCTTACCAGTACGCGAAAGAGGCTGCGCCCGAGGCGAGCTTCTTCAAGCTGGGGATGACATGGCCGCTTCCGAAGGCGAGACTGCACGAGTTCGCGGCAGGAGTCGAGCGGCTGGTGGTTATCGAGGAGTCCGGTCCGTTCCTGGCTCATGCTCTGAGGGCGCTCGGGCTGGAGGTGGAGCACTCGCCGGCGACGCTTGCCCTGGGTGAACTGAGCCCGGGGCGAGTGGCGGGCGCACTCGCGGGAGAGGACCGCCAGGGCCCGCGCGCAGACAGTGACCTGCCGCCGCGGCCGCCGGTGCTCTGTCCGGGGTGTCCGCACCGGCCGGTATTCGTCGCTCTGCGCAAGCTGAAGTGCTTTGTCACCGGCGATATCGGCTGCTACACTCTGGGGACCTTGCCGCCGCTGTCTGCGCTGCACACATGCCTGTGCATGGGAGCGGGCATCGGCCAGGCGCACGGGATCAACACCGTCTTCGGTGAGACGCGCTCAGTGGCGGTCATCGGCGATTCAACGTTCATCCATTCCGGGATCACCGGTCTGGTCAACATCGCCTACAATGACAGCAACTCGGTCGTGGTGATACTGGACAACTCGACGACGGCGATGACCGGGGGCCAGGAGCATCCGGCGACCGGGAGGACACTGGCCGGGGAGCCGGCCCGGAAGCTGTCGCTGGAGGGGATATGCCGGGCGGCCGGGATTGAGGATGTGGCCGTGGTTGACCCGGCGGACCTCGAGAGCATCGAGACGACGCTGCGGGAAGCGCTCGACTCCGACGGCCCGGCGGTAGTCATCGCGCGGCGCCCGGGTGGGCTGCTGCGCCGCGAGCGGAGTGCGCCGTACGCGATAGATGCGGAGGCATGCGTGGAGTGCGGGCAATGTCTGGGGCTGGGGTGTCCGGCGATCAGCTCCGAAGACGGCAAGCCGGTGATTGATGCGGCGCTGTGCACAGGCTGTGGGCTCTGCGCGCAGGTCTGCCCGACGGACGCCATCGCACAGGGCGAGGAGTAGCGGCCGGACCATTCACGAGCGATGGAGTCGGGCTGGAAGCTGAGAACGCTAGACGACGCGTTCTCACTTGACCTTCGCAAACAACGCGAAGCTCAAGCCGACCTACGCGTTTGGCGTAGGTACCCGCGCGTCGGTGGATGATTGGAGTGAGGGCGGGCAGATACAGAACAGCTTGTGAGCGAAGGACAGGGATGAGATGACGACTAATGTGCTGATGGCAGGTGTCGGGGGGCAGGGGATCCTGACGGTGAGTGCGGTGCTCTCCGAGGCGGCGCTGCTGGCCGGCTATGATGTGAAGAAGAGCGAAGTGCACGGGATGTCGCAGCGCGGCGGCAGTGTCGAGAGCCATGTGCGCTTCTCGACGCGGCAGGTGCACTCGCCGCTGATTGCGTGGGGCGGGGCGGATGTCGTGATGGCGCTGGAGATGCTCGAGGGCTTGCGCAGTGCGCACTGGTGCCGACCCGGCGGCGTGATTATTGCTGACGAGCGGAAGATACTCCCGGCGACAGTGGCTCACGGGGCGTTGGAGTATCCGGCTGCCTGCCTGCAGCGGCTTCAGAGACATGAGGGGGGAAGCATGGTGGTGGTGCAGGCGTTTGCTATTGCGCG
>JAUWOG010000307.1 GCA_030612305.1 Armatimonadota bacterium
GCCGGGTCTGAGTGCGCCCGTGGCCGGCCTGCCTGCTCGCACCGAGAAGCCCCGGGCTGCTGAACAGCCGGCTCCGTCGGTGCCTGTAATTGCGCCGACGGGCAAGCCGGCGGCTCCTGCGATTGCGCCGCCGCCCACGACAGAGACGCCTCCGCTTCCGCCCGCCGTGAAGCCTGCGGTGACCGAGGAGACTACGACCAAGCCTGCTGCAGAGGCCGGCCGGCACACCTCACTCGCCCGCGAGGCCCTGGCAGTCGGCGACCTGGAGGCGGCCCGGCGTGAGATAGACGTTGCCGCCAGGAGCGGCGAGCCGCTTTTTCCGGTCCATCTGTTGCGCGCCGAACTCGCCCGCGTTGAAGGCGATACCCGCGAACGGCGCATCTCACTGGAGCGCGCCTCCAGAGCCGACCCCACCTCGGCGGAGCCTCCTCTGCGCCTGGCTGCTCTGTACTATTCACAAGGACTGTGGCAGAAGGCCGTGGGCTTCTATGATGAAGCGATTGAACTGGCCCCGGATTCCATGGACGCATACCTCGGCGCCGCCGCCGTCTTCACCACGAAGAACAGGCCGAAAGAAGCCGCCAGGTACCTCGCTGAGGGTGCCAGACGCAACCCGCAGGCGTATTCACTCCTGATGAAGCTTGGCGACGCCTGCCGGCAGGCACACATGCTTGCCGAAGCCGAGGACGCCTATGACATGGCTGCGCGTACTGCCGATCCACGCTTGCGCAGCCAGGTGCTTGACAGACTCGGCGACCTCTACGTCGCCGTCGAGCAGTACGAGGACGGCTTCTCCTGCTATGCCGACGCCGCCAGACTGCGCCAGGACCAGAGCAACCCGCTTGGCCGCAAGCGCTACAGGCAGATTATGGCAGCGGCAGACAGTGCCGTCATGTCCAGCCTGCAGAACGCCGCTGACGCTTTCGACAGATACCTGGCTGACACGACTGTCCCGAGGCAGTACTCCTACCGCGCCTCGGCCCTCGCCGGGCAACGCGTAGGGGATGTCATCGAATTCGCCGAACTGGTAGTCCCACCGGTAGCCGCCACGCAGCTCCACCTGCACAGGCAGCTCTTCTACAGCCTCGCCCTCGAAGCCACGGTGAGCCTGACCACACACCTGGACACAAACATGGAAATGCCGCTCAAGCAGTACGAGAGGGCGAAGGCCGAAGCGGAGAGCGAGTTCGAGCAAGTCCGTGCTTTGGCCGGCTCATAGCGGGCGCGCCGGATTCACATCAGCAATCAGCGGGTGGGCACCCACGGCAAGAGCGTGGGTCAGGCGTACCAGCCCGACGCCCTACAGAGTATCAAGCGACTTGCAGGCAAACTTTGCAGACGAGTGTGGAAGGAAGCACAGAATGCGACAACACGAATGGGTGAGTGGCAAATCGGGCCGCAAGATTCGGCAGCGCCTGAAGCAAGTGCGTGAGGCTGCTGGTGGCGGCGAGCAGAGCACGGCTGACGGCACGGAAATTGCTGGCAGTTCAGACGGACAGACAGGACAGGAGCAGAGCGCGTCACGAGTGCTGGACCGGCTCACCAGTGACAGCACCACCGCCGACAGGCTCAGAGAGTTCCAGGCGCGCCAGCAGCGTTTGCCGCTTGACATCGAGGCCTCTGTGCAGCAGCCGGGGGCGCAAACACCGGCCAAGCAGACGCGGGACGAACTCGTCGAGCGCCTCCTCGACCCCGTGCTCACGCTCCAGGAGACTGCGGTCCTGCTCGACGTCTGCCCGACGACAGTGCGCAGATACACAAATAGAGGTGTGCTCAACTGCTTCCGAACACCGGGCAACCAGCGCCGATTTCGCCTTTCAGACGTGATCAGCTTCATGGAACGACGCGACACCCAGACCTGACCGCCGCCACCGGCCTAAGGGGTGAGACGCCTTGGCGTGGACACTCCTGATGGTCGGGTGCCCGACTGACCTTGACCAACAACTTCGCTCACTCATCTCGTCGAATCTGATGCACTTCACCGTCATCGAGCACTCGGGCAATAATGTGCTCGACAGAAACGCTGAACAGGCGGACCTGATCGTCTTGCATGAGGCAGGCGCCCAACAGGGCCTGCCGATTGCTTGTCGCCACTTCCGCACCATCACCGATGTGCCGATCATCACCGTCGCCGAGCAATACGACGAGGACACGATGAGCGAGACCTTCGAGGCCGGGGCCAACGACTACGTTTACTCCGCCTGCTCCTCCCGCGAACTGCTCGCCCGCATCAGGGCACAACTCCGCCGCTCACACGAGTACACCGCCAACGCAGCCGCCGACGAGCGCCTCGAACTCGATCAGTTGACCGTTGACATAGCCCGCCATGAAGTCACCGTCCGAGGCAACTCGGTGAAGCTGACCCCCAAGGAATTCGAGCTCATCACGCTGCTGGTCAGCCACTGTGACAAAGCACTCTCGCGCCAGCAGTTGCTGAAGGAAATCTGGGGCTTCAATGAGCATGGCAATACTCGCACCCTCGATGTCCACATCGGCCGCCTGCGCCAGAAGATCGAGAAGGACCCCACCGAACCATCCACGATCATTACCGTCCCCGGCTACGGCTACAAGCTCAAAGGCTAGCCTCGCATGGCACTGCCCCCTCGCGTGCAGGTCGGGCTCATGAGGACGCCATCGTGTCCTCGGCTCGGCTGTTCTCCCCGCGCAGGTCGAGGTTCATGAGGATGCGTAGCATCCGCCCCCGACTCCCCACAGATGAGATGGGTGCCACACCACCAGGCCGACGACAAATCTGCGTCAACTGCAGGTATATCTTTGCCATCGGCGAAACCTCCCTTGCTCTGTGACCGGCGGCCATAGCCGGCGGCCGCATAATGCAATAACACGTCCGGGGAACGACACCCCACGCAAATCGGGAGGCAGTAGCAATGGCAAAGCCCATCGTTGCCGCACAGATGTACACGATTCGCGACTTCACCACCACACCGGCGGAGATCGTCGAGAGCATCAAGAAGATTGCCGACATCGGCTACACCGCAGTGCAGGCGTCCGGAGTGCAGGCGCTGACGGAACTCGGCCACGCAGAATTCCGCAAGGTCTGCGACGGCGAGGGCATCAAGATCTGCTGCACCCATATCGCCTTCGCCGACATGCGGGACGAAACCGAGCGCGTCGTCGAGGAGCACCGGATCATGGGTTGCGAGTATCCGGGCATCGGCGGCGCAGGGGCTGATGCCTACAAGTCCGAGGCAGCCGCCACCGACTTCGCCAGGGAGGCCTCGGAAGTCGCCGCGAAGCTCGAGGAATCCGGCCTCCACTTCATCTACCACAATCACAGCACGGAGTTCGCCCGCCCCGCAGGCTCCAAACGCACCATCCTCGAGATATTCTTCGACGAGAGCGATCCGGAGGTCTTCAACTTCGAACTGGACACGTACTGGGTGGCGCATGGCGGCGGCAGTCCGGTGGCATGGATTGACAAATGCGCGGGCCGCTGCCCGGTTCTCCATTACAAGGACTTCGCGATAACGCTGGAGCGCGAGGCATTCTACACGGAAATCGGCGAGGGAAACCTGGACTGGCCAGGGATCAATGCGGCCGCGGAAGCCGCCGGCTGCGTCTATGCCGCAGTCGCGCAGGACCCCTGCCCAGGCGATCCCTTCGCCTCCCTCCGCATCAGCTCCGAGCCCCTGAAGGCGATGGGGCTGAGCTGAGCGCGACGCCGCGACACCCACGGTGACAAGCAAGGATTGCCTGTCGTCCGACGGCATCACGGTAATGGTTCGACAGATGCAGCGAAGGAGGATTGAGATGCAGACTCTTCTGGCAACGGTAATTCTCTCGATGTGTCTTGCGGCGGGGGCAGGTGCGCAGTATGACCGCCCCGACTTCGCGCCGCCACCGGAGATCGAGGAACAGACCTGGGTCGAGATTGATGGCGAGATCTATGGGGCCAAGCCCGATGAACTCGGGCCGATCGGTGGCGGCGAAGGCTACCAGCGCATCGTGACAGATGGTGACTACCGGGTCACCACGGTGGATGAACTCATCGAGGCCCTCAAGCAGGCAAAGACGGGCGAGGTGGTCTATGTCGAGCCCGATGCCGACATTGACTGCACTACGCTCGTGTTCGCCGAGAAGCTGGTACTCGGGATACCCGAAGGCGTCACACTCGCGAGCAATCGCGGGCACGAAGGCTCGAAGGGAGCCACCATCTATAGCGACGCCTTTGCCACCAGCCCGCTGATAAAGATCCTGGGCCCGAATGTGCGCGTCACCGGGCTGTGGATTCGCGGGCCGGACCCGCAGCGCAGGCTCGACCATCACCGGCGCTCGTTCAATGCCGAACGCGGCGACCGCGCGGCACAGAGCAAGTACTACTACAGCTTCCCGGTCTCCCGGGGCATGTCCACGGAGTTCTCCGGCCTCGAGGTGGACAACTGTGAAGTCTCCGGCTGGGGCCACGCCGCCATCTACCTGTCGAGCGGG
>JAUWOG010000054.1 GCA_030612305.1 Armatimonadota bacterium
AGAGGGGAATAGCTCAGCCTGAGACGGGATAGCTGCCGAGTACCTTGACGAACGAGCAGTACTCGTGGAGCGCGTTGAGCGCTTCGCGCACTTCGACGGAGTCGGCGTGCCCGTCGAAGTCCACGTAGAAATAGTAGGGCCCTTCTACAGCGCCACGGGCGGGGCGCGACTGGATCAGTGTCAGGTTGATGTTGTGGGCGCTGAACGGGGCCAGAGCGTGGTACAGGGCTCCCGATTGATGTACGGTGGTAAAGACGACGGAGGTCTTATCATTGCCGGAGGGCCCCGCGCTGTCGTGGCCGATGATCAGGAAGCGGGTGCGGTTGTCGGCCTGGTCCTCGATATTGGAGGCCAGGATCTGTAGGCCGTAGGCGTCTGCCGCCTCAGCCGTGGCAATGGCGGCATGACGGGGTTGATGAGCGATTGCCTGTGCGGCCGCGGCGGTGCTCGACTCATTGACTAATTCAGCGTCCGGGAGGTTGCTGCGTAGCCACAGCCGGCACTGGCCGAGCGGCTGGGGATGGGAGTGGAGGCACTCGATTTCGCCCATCTCGCAGTTGGCTACCAGGTGCAGATGGATGGGAACATAGGTCTCGGCGCAGATCGAGAGCTTGGACTCGAAGAGGCAGTCCAGGGCCCTGGCCTCGACGCCCTGAATCGTGTTCTCGATGGGCACGATGGCGTAGTCGGCGGCGTTGCGTTCAACCGCTGCGAAGGCTTCCTCGATACTCGTGGTGGAGGCGAACTGTGCCGCCGGGCCGAAGTAGTCAATGGCGGCGATATGACTGAAGGTGTATTGCGGCCCCAGGTAGGCGACGCTGAGGGGGGCCTGAAGCGAGCGGCTCACGGCGAGGATCTGCCGATAGATGGCGGTGAAGGCGCTGGCATCGAGGGGCTCGAGGTCCCCGGACGCGAGCTTCTCGAGCAACTGGGCTTCGCGCGCAGGATCATAGACGAGTTTCCCGGTGGTGCCTTTGATGCGTCCGATCTCCTCGGACACACGCCCGCGCTGCCGGAGCAGTTCGACTATCTGTCTGTCAATTCCGTCAATCTCTTTCCGAGCTTCATCAAGTGACATGGCATTCCCCTTGCACGACAGCGCTCCTGGCTTCGTGCAATACTATCATAAAGCGGGCGGGTGGGCAACGCACCCCCGGACAGCTATGCCGCTGCCGACGGGCCTCTGCAGCATGAATGGCGGGGTTCAAGGAGTCGGGATGACATCTTCAGACGAAAACAATGCGCCGGCATCGGACAGGTTCAGTGAGGTCCCGCCTGACTTGTGGCAGACCTGTCCGGGCTGCAACCAGCTTCTCTTCAGCCAGGACCTGGAGGCGGACCTCTGGGTATGCTCCAAGTGCGGGTATCATTTCCGCCTCACGGTCTGGCAGCGCTTGGAGGTGACAGCCGATCCTGACAGCTTCGAGGAGTGGGACCGCGAGTTGCCGCTGAACGATCCGCTGGAGTTCCCGGAGTATCTGGAGAAGACGCGGGCGGCGCAAGAGAAAACCGGGATGTCGGAGGCCGTGCTCACCGGCCGGGCGGCCCTCGACGGCATTCCGTTCGCCATCGGGATCATGGACCTCAGCTTCGTAGGCGGCAGCATGGGTTGGGTCGTCGGCGAGCGGGTGACGCGGCTGATGGAGCGGGCAATCGAGAAGCGCCTGCCAGTGGTGATATCCTCCGCCTCGGGCGGCGCGCGCATGCAGGAGAGCCTCATCTCGCTGATGCAAATGGCCAAAACGAGCGGCGCGGCGGGCAAGCTTGCGCAGGCCGGCTTGCCTTATGTCAGCCTCCTGACCGACCCCACCTACGGCGGCGTCATGGCCAGCTTCGCGTTCCTCGGCGATATCATCATAGCCGAGAAGGGCGCGGCGATGGGTTTTGCGGGCCCGAGGGTCGTTGAAGTCACCGGCCTGCGTATGCCGGCGGGAGTGCAGACAGCGGAGGTCCAGTACGAGCACGGCATGATTGACATGCTCTTGCCGCGCCGGGAGATCCGCCCCGCTCTCCACACGATACTACGTTGGTGTACGGTATAGTCCGCACTATTCACGAACGAATTTCGGAAAGACGCGCGAAACGGCACCCAAAAATCAACGTGTAGGTCGGGCTTCATGAGGATGCGTGGCATCGCATCCTCCCCCGACGCCTTTCTTGGATACTCACGAACAATTCGGGCTAAACCTCGCTGTTCGGGTGGTGCAGGCTGAAGATGCAGAACGAGACAAGCACATGAGCGACAGCAAGCTGGTGAAGCTGGGCAAGTCACTCGACGAGTTGGACGCGCGCATCTCGGAACTGCGCCGGCTGGTGGAGGCCGGTCAGGACGCGTACAGTGAGGAGTTGGTGAAGCTGGAGAGGCGCGCCGACGAGCTCGCGGCCGAGATCTGCTCCGCCCTGACTCCCTGGGACAAGGTGATGTTGGCCCGCCACGAGCGACGGCCCCAGGCCTCCGACTACATCTCGGCCATGATTGACGATTTCATCGAGCTACATGGGGACAGGCGGTTTGGCGATGACGGTGCGGTGATCACCGGCCTCGGCTTCCTGGATGGTCGTCCGGTGGCTGTTATCGGGCAGCAGAAAGGGCGGACAATACCAGAGCGGGCGGCCCACAATTTCGGCATGGCACGACCTGAAGGCTACCGCAAAACCATGCGCCTGATGCGATTCGCCGCACAGATAGGACAGCCCATCGTCATCCTCATAGACACCCCCGGAGCGGACTGCCTCGAGGCCTCGGAGAGCCGTGGTATCTCCGAAGCGATCGCTGCCAATCAGCGCGACATGTTCTCTGTGGCTGTCCCGGTAGTCTGTACTGTCATCGGCGAGGGCGGCAGCGGTGGGGCCATCGGTATCGGTGTCGGCGACCGGCTCTTGATGCTCGAGCATTCCTACTACTCGGTCATCACTCCGGAGGGCTGTGCGGCGATACTGTGGCGGGATGCGGCGCTGCGCGAGGAGGCGGCGCAGGCTCTCAAGCTGACGGCGCAGGATGCCCTCGCACTGGGTGTGATAGACAAGATCGTTCCCGAGCCGACGGGCGGGGCCCATCGCGGTCCCTACGAGACGGCTGCAAACCTCAAACGCGCAGGCGTGTAGGCCCTCGACGAACTCGATGGCATCAGCCCTGACGAACTGTTGCGCGCGCGCTACGAGAAGTTCCGCTTCATGGGGGCGCCGGAGGGTTTCGGCAATAACGGGGATTGTTGACATGCCGGCCGATACGGCGGCGACAGGCAGTGGTGCCGGAGGTCGGATTCGAACCGACACGGGTTTTGAAGCCCGGAAGTTCCGCTTCATGGTGGCGCCGGAGGGTTTCGGCAATAACGGGGGCTGTTGACATGCCGGCCGTTACGACAGCGACAGGCAGTGGTGCCGGAGGTCGGATTCGAACCGACACGGGTTTTGAAGCCCGCTGGATTTTGAGTCCAGTGCGTCTGCCAATTCCGCCACTCCGGCACTCGCAAGGACAGTATATGGTCCTGCGGAGGACGTGTCAAGACGGCCGCGATGTCCTCGGATATGGAGTGCCCGGCTCGCCGATGGAGGGGCCGCGTCGAAGGGCGGTCGTGCCGTTTACGACCGCACTGAGGTCGGCCCACGCTCAGATCGCGCGGGCGCCAACGTCAGATGCGTGGGTCCGGCTTCGCGCGGACGCGTAACGTCCGCCACCCGACGCTGTGAATCCGCGGCAACATCGCCGGACTCGAAGCAAGTTGATGAACAATTTCGCGCTCACTAATGGAGCAGAGGAGAAGGGGAGTCATGGATAACGAGAGGTCCACTCCAGGACCGGGCGAGCCGGGCTGGCCGCCACGGCCGTCCGTGCAGCAGTCTCCGGAGCAAGCATCTGAGGCGTCGTCGGCGCAACCACCTGAGCAGCCGGTGCAGCCGCCGAGCATTCCCCCGCAGCCTCCGCCAGCTTATGCCGGCCCACAGCCTCCTGGCGGGGGACAGCCGCCCCGCCGCCGCGGACCCAGCGCACTCGTCACGGGCGTCATCATCCTGCTCGTCGTATTCGGCCTGGGGCTGGCTGCGTTTATCGGGCTAGTGCTTGTTGTGGGGGCAGTCATGGACCAGGACAGTCCGGCGCTGTCGATGGGGGACAAGGTGGGTGTCGTGATGGTGCAGGGCGTGATAATGTCAGGAGGGCGGGGACTGCCGCTGTTCGGAGGCCCTGCGGGATCGCGCGCCATCATGTCGGACCTGCGTGCCGCCAAGCGGGATGAGAGCGTAAAGGCCGTGGTCCTCTACATCAACAGCCCCGGAGGGTCTGCCGCAGCGGCGGAGGGGATATACAAGGAAGTCGCCGCGCTGGCGGACGAAAAACCCGTCATCGCGGCAATGGATGATGTGGCTGCTTCGGGCGGCCTGTATGTTGCCTGCGCCGCCGACAAGATCCTGGCAAATGGCGCTACAATGACCGGCAGCATCGGCGTCATCATGTCTGCCATCGCTTACTACGGGCTCATGGAAAAGATCGGTGTGGAAGACACCACCATTGCCGCGGGCAACTACAAGGACATCGGCTCGCCCTTCCGCCCGATGCGAGATGACGAGAAGAAGCTGCTCGAGGGCCTGGTGCAGGACGTCTATGACCAGTTCGTGGACGCGGTGGCCGAGGGACGCGACATGGATCGCAAGGAAGTCCTCAAGCTCGCAGATGGGCGCATCTTCACCGGCCGGCAGGCGATGGAGCTGGGCCTCGTTGACGAGATCGGTTCCTACTATGACGCCATCATGCTGGCCGCCAAGGAAGGCAAGATAGAAGGCACACCGAAGCTGAAGATATATGGCGGTCCTGAGGGCGTGTGGGGCGAGTTGTTCGGTGCGGGCGAGATATCCCCCTTGTTCAGCCGACATCAAGCTGTGCCTCTGACTGGCCCGATGCTGCTCGAGCCGTACACCTACAACAGCCTCCTGATTCAGCAATCGCTGCCGGTCAGATAGCAGTCGCAGTCGCAACACCCCGGACGGTGTTGGAAGGAAGATGTCAGCGCGACACCATGCTGCAGACGCCGTTTTCCCAGGTGGAAAGCGCCGGCCCGTCTAATGTTGCATCCGCGGCAGCCTGCAGCCCCAGAGGTCTAAGCGTGGCACGCAAACTCCTGCTCGTAGATGCCAACAGTCTCATCCATCGGGCCTACCACGCGCTCCCTCATTTGAGCACGCGTGACGGCCGGCCGACGAACGCGGTGTTCGGCCTGGCACAAATGCTCCTGGCATTGCTGGAGGAGCAGCGCCCTGACGAGATCGCGATGGTCTTCGACGCGCCGGGGCCGACGTTCCGCGACGAGATGTATGAGGGATACAAGGCCAGCCGGCCGAAGATGGATGAGGACTTGGCTTGCCAGTTGCCGATTATTCGGCAGATGGTGGACGCGATGGGGATGGTCGCGCTGGAACAGCCGGGCTATGAGGCGGATGACATCATCGGCACGCTCGCAGCCCGTGCCTCCCGCGAGGGCTACGAGACGGTGATCGTCAGCGGCGATCACGACCTGCTGCAGTTGCT
Organism: Armatimonadota bacterium; assembly: GCA_030612305.1. GTDB lineage: Bacteria > Armatimonadota > Zipacnadia > Zipacnadales > UBA11051 > UBA11051. The sequence continues at coordinate 5,522 of JAUWOG010000054.1, forward strand.
TGACGACAGCGTCCGCGTCCTCATCACGACTCGCGGCACCAAGGAAGTGCTGGATTTCGATACAGCACGCTTTGAAGATGAATACGGCCTGACACCCGCACAGCTTGTTGATTTCAAAGGTCTCAGCGGCGACAGTTCGGACGAGATCCCGGGCATCGCCGGCATCGGTGAGAAGACCGCTACGACTCTGCTCCAGGCTCACGGGACGATTGAAGGCGTCTATGAGCACCTTGATGACGTCAGTCCGGCAGCGGGAAGGAAGCTGGCCGGCAAAGAGGATGAAGCGTTGCTGTGGAAGGCGCTCGCCCGCATCCGGCGCGATGTCCCGATGGATGAGGCCGCCGATGACCTGGCCTGGCGAGGTTTCAACACCGCCGAGCTGCGCAAGCTCCTGGCCAGCCTCGAGTTCAGCAAGCTGCTGAGCCGTGTGCCTGCCGCGAGTGAGACGGATGCAGAAGCGCCCGTCGCCGAGGCAGATGCACGGAGCCTGGAGGCACTGTGCGATAGTGCGCAGCAGACAGGCAGGCTCTATGCTGTCCCCACCGAGGCCGGCGGAGTCACGGCATTGGGATTGGCGACGAGCGCAGACCATGCCATCAGCTACATCCTGCCTGCGGTGGATGGGGCGGAGCCGCAGCAGGGCGGGCTCTTCGCGGAGCCCGATGACAGTGGCGCAATACCCGATGCGCTGGCCGCCGCATTCTCGGACCCGGACATAGCCATCAGCGGCTGCCGGCTGAAGCAGTTGGACCACGCACTCGCAAAGCGCGGCGTTGAGGTCGCGAATCTGGCCTTCGATGCCGAGGTCGCGTCCTACCTGCTGGCCTCACACCGTGCAGACCACGATATCGAGCTATGGGCGGCGCAGTATCTGGGCTGGGAGTTGCCGGATGCAAAGGCCGAGGAGCGCGAGGGCCTTGCCGGCTGGCGGGCGCGAGGATGTATGGAGGCCTTGGCGGCGGCGCAGTTGGAAGCGAGGTTCCTGCGCGACCTCGACGCCGCCGGAATGCGCGGGCTTTTCGCGGATGTCGAGATGCCGCTGGTGGGCTTGCTCGCGCGGATGGAGCGTGCCGGCATCGGGCTTGACGTCGAGGGCCTGGCGAAAGCCGGGAGCGAGCTGTCGGAGAAGCTGGCGCACCTGTCGGCACAGATCTTCGTCGTCGCAGGCGGGGAGTTCAACATCGCCTCCCCGAAGCAGGTGGGCGAGGTCCTCTTTGACCGCCTGAAGCTGCCGAAAGGCCGCAAGACGAAGACAGGCTGGTCAACGGCGGCGGGCGTTCTCGAGGACCTGGCGGAAGAGCACGAGATAGCTGCCTTGATTCTCGAGCACCGCGAGTACTCAAAGCTGGTCAGCACCTACGTGGATGCGCTCGCACGGGAGGTGGACCCGGAGACCGGGCTGGTGCATACGGATTTCCGGCAGACAGTGACCGCGACCGGACGCCTTGCCAGCCGCGGGCCGAACCTGCAGAACATCCCCATCCGCACCGAATGGGGCCGCCGCATCCGCAGTTGCTTCTGGAGCGGCGTCGAGGGAGATCTCCTCGTCTGCGCCGACTACTCTCAAATCGAGCTGCGGATACTGGCCCACATGTCCGGCGATCCCACCTTGACGGAGGCCTTCAGGGCAGGCGAAGACATCCACACGCATACCGCGACACTGATATTCGGTTGCAGCGATGATGAGGTGGACTACCCCAAACGCAGCGTGGCCAAGACGGTCAACTATGCAGTACTCTACGGCATGGGGCCACGAGCGCTGGCGGCCGACCTGGACATCAGCAGGGCTGAGGCCGAGCAGTTCATACACAACTACCACAGTCGCCTGCCGGAGGTCGGCAAGTTCATGGCGACGACGGTGGAGCAGGCGCGACAGAGCGGCTATGTGAGCACTCTCATGGGGCGGCGCCGGCCCTTGCCCGATCTAAGCGCCTCCCACCCCGGCGTGCGGGCCTATGCCGAGCGCGCTGCGGCCAACACCCCGTTGCAGGGCAGCGCGGCGGACATAGTAAAGGTGGCGATGCTGAGGCTTGAGGAGGCCTTGCGCGAGGGTTTTGATGATGTCGAGATGCTGCTGCAGGTGCATGATGAGATCGTGCTGCGCGCACCTGCCGGCCGCGTCGCCGCATTGGCCCCCGTACTCAGGGAGGTGATGGAGGGAGCATATGATCTGAGCGTTCCACTCACGGTGGACATTTCTGTCGGAGACAATTGGCGAGATGTTGAGTTTTTCTGTGAATGACGCACATTCGGCTTTTCCCGAATGACGCACATTCAGCTTTTCTGTGAATGACGCACATTCAGCTTTTGCCGAATGACGACCATTCATCATTCGACGCGTATTGTTAGATATTGTGCTGATAAGAGTGGGTACACTGACTTGTATAACCCAACTTGGCGCGGCCGTCACCAAATGACGGCCGAAGGGAGATCATTCTAATGCAGTGGGACCTTGAGGAGTCGAAGAGTAAACGCGAACAGCAAGATGAGACACAACCTTCGTCAGATGCAACGACCAAAGAGACCGGCTCGCAGCCGGAAGCAGGACCGGAATCTGAAGCATCGTTCGAGGACGCACTCGCTGAAGCTATGCCCATCACCGTCGAGAAGGGCGACATAGTCAAGGGCATTGTGGCGGCCATTGACAAGCAGGGCATCATCGTGGACATCGGCACCAAGCATGAGGGGATGGTGCCCATAGCGGAGTTCTCGGGCCCCGAGGACACGCCAGCTGTTGATGACGAGATCGAGGTCGCCGTGGTCAAGATTGATGACAAGAATGATACTATACTGCTGTCAAAGCGCAGAGCAGACTACGAGCGAGTGTGGAACCGGCTGATTGAGGCCGTCGAGAGCGGCGACGTCATTGACGCCATGGTAACTGAGCGGGTGAAGGGCGGCCTGCGCGTGGATGTCGGCGTGCCGGGCTTTGTCCCCGGATCACACGTCGCCTCACGCAATCTGCGCAATCTCGAGCGTTTCGTCGGCCAGTCGGTGCGCCTGCGCGTGCTCGAGGCTGACCGCCAGACCAAGAAAGTCGTTCTCTCACACCGCCTCGTGATCGAAGAGGAACGCCAGAACCGTCGCCAGGAAACGCTGGACGCGCTCGAGGAAGGCATGGTCGTCGAGGGCAAGGTGCGAAGTCTGACTAACTATGGCGCCTTCATTGATCTCGGCGGCGTTGACGGCCTGCTGCACGTCTCAGAGATGGCTTGGACCCGCATCAAGCATCCATCAGATGTACTGAAGGTTGGCGACCGGGTTCGCGTAGCAGTTCTCGACATCGAGCGTGACAATGACCGGATATCGCTTTCGCGCCGGCAGATCCTGCCCGATCCGTGGAAAGAGGCGGCGAAAAACGTCAAGGTCGGCAGTGTCGTCAAGTGCCGCATTACCCGCCCTGTGAGAACTGGCGCCTTTGCCCAATTGCTCGACTTCGACATCGAGGGCTTCATACCGATATCGGAACTGAGTGAGAAACGGATTGCAGACGCCGGCGATGTCGCCAAGAATGACATGGAAGTTGACCTGAAGGTACTGGAGGTACGTGTCAGCGCACGGCGCATGACCCTCAGCCTCATAGCGGCCGCGCAGGAGAAAGAGCGCCGCGAGTACCGTGAGTTCATGGACAAGCAGGACAGCGCAACGGTGACTCTGGGCGATCAGTTCGGCGACATACTTCAGCAGGCGGCAGTAGTCTCTGAGCCGGAATCGCCTGAAGAACCCGAAGCCAAAGTCGAACCAGAGACGGGAATTGCCGAAGCGGAAGCGGATGAAGTACAAGCCGAGGAAGTCGTCGAAGAGGCGGCTGCCGAAGTGGAGGCCGAGGAAGCCGTCGAAGAGGCGGCTGCCGAAGTGGAGGCCGAGGAAGCCGTCGAAGAGGTGGCTGAGGAAGTGGAGGCTGAGGAGGCCGTCGAAGAGGCGGCTGAGGAAGTGGAGGCCGAGGAAGCCGTCGAAGAAGCCGCGGATGAAGTGGAAGCTGAG
>JAUWOG010000568.1 GCA_030612305.1 Armatimonadota bacterium
CTCAGTCACGACACCGACGCCGGCATGTTCATCAACGCCGCAGACGGCTGAGTGCTGCCAGTGAGAGCCACTGTGAACGACAAGTCCACCGTTCGTCTATCGCTCGCCTCATGCGCGAGCATCTTCCTGTCTCTGGGCGCATGCCTTCTGCTTGCCGGCCCGTCTTCAGCCGCGCGGGACGCCGACCTTGCCTTTGTCGCCCACGCCCGCGACGAGCTCTCTCTCGGCATCCGCCCTGCCCCCGCAACCCGGCTCCATCTCCCCGTCTGGCCGGACGTCACCGTACTCCAACTGCCTCAGCCCGGCACCATCTCCGGCATACACATCACAAACCGTCTCCCCGATGCCGTCCACTTCTCCGCCCCGCTCGACCTCGCCATCCAGTACCGCGTCCCCATTGAATTCTGTCCCGACTACTGGCCCGAGCACGAACCCGGCAAGACCCTCGCCGAGTTCTGCGAAGACGAATACTACACCTACTGGCCGCTCGACCAGCGCGGCGATTATAACCCCTTCGCCATCGCCAGAGACGAGGTCGAAGCCCTCAACCACGACGACGCCCTCGCCACACGGCGCATCATCGCCGCACTCGCTCACTGGCACATCAATGGCCGCACGCCTGAAGCAGCCGCAAGCACACTCATGGGCGCACTCGCCTCGGAGCACAGACTCCGCAATGACATTGCACTCGAACTCACCATAGATCTCCTCCTCGACTGGGCCCCCGAGAGCATCTGGGAGGTCGTCCCGGATCCCGAAACGCTGGCCACGGACTTGCACGTAGCTTCGTCCCTCTCCTACGATACCGCCGTCAGCATGTCGCGCATGTTGCGCATCGCCGACCGCCGCGGCCTCAACGCACTCGTCGTCGCTGACCACGGCCACATCGCCGGCGCTCAGGAAGCCATGCGCCTTGCCGAAGACCTCAAGTACCGGGGGCTCCTCTCGCAGGACTTCGTAATCATTGCCGGTCAGCACATCACCTGCCTCGGCGGCACCATCACTGCCGTCGGCCTCAAGTCGCGCGTCCCTGAGGGCATGACCTTCAACCGCACCATCCAGGAGATCCACAGTCAGGGCGCGATCGCCATACTCAACCATCCCGGCGAGCTCGGCGCTCTTGACCTCTTGCGCAAACTCGACGTGGACGGCTACTTCATTCAGCCCAGCCTCTTCGAGCTCTTCCGCACCCTCAACATCCTCTATGATCCCCAACTGGCTGCCAAGACGCCCCTCTATGCAAGCCACACACGCTACGCGCAAGGCGTCGGCCTGCCGTACTCCTCCATCATATCTTCTACACCCGACGCCACCTCCGCTGTCGCCGCACTCCGAGACGGCGAGGCCTATGCCGCCAGCAATCTCTACTTCCCGCTCATGGCCCTCCTTACTCTCAAGCCTGTCGCCACCTTCGAAAAGACCCTCAACAGCTACTTCGTCGGTCACGACTGGCTCACCCGCAAGACGCGCGAACTGCTCGGGGCCGACCACGTCATCATAACCACCACGTGGGACGAGAGCATCTGCAACTTGATGAGTCTTGACGATACTTACAAGGAAGTACGCGACTTCTCGCGCAAGCAATCCCCACTCCGCCACGGGCCGAAGATAAGCCTCATCGCCGCACAGTACGGCCTCATCCAGATAGAGTACCGGCGTCTTACGAAGGAGGTCTGGCTGCGCGGCCGCTTCACCTTCTGAATACTCCGCAGGCCTGCCGCGCTTTCGCCATCACTTCGGGGAACAAACATCGAGGGGGAGGGCCGCACCGCGCACCCTATCGAGCTGCCCGTCTGACGGCCGGGCCTGCTGCGCACATACACGCAACCAGCCACGCCGCCAGCAGCAGGTGACCTGCCGCGCCTACCTTGTGCACCGTCATTTCCAGAAGCCTCAGGTCGAGGTCAGTCAGCGGCGCGGTCAGGTCCACCGTCACTTGCCCGGCCAGCGCCACACCTGTCACCACAAGCGCACTCCACACCAACCACCGCCGCATTCCCGTCGTCGCCACCGGCCCCAGCAATCCCACACACACACTGATCAGCAGATAGCTGCCCAGACCCAGCCGCAGCAAAGCCCTCAGCGCGTGATCCAGGTTCTGCGGAATCACCAGCTCATTCGTCGCCCCCAGCCACAGACCTATCCCCGCTATCAGCGCGATGGCCGCCAACAGGCTTACCACACCCGCGCACGCGGCTATCTTCGCCACCAGTCGCCGCTCATCACGCGGACGGCTGCTGAAGTACGAAAGCGCACCCAGATCGCTCAGCATGTACAGCGTCACGCCAACCAACGCCAGCCCCGTCAGACCCAGTGGTAGCCGTACCCACGTGTACGGATACTGCAGGCACCAGGCCTCCCCTATCACCCACCCGGCAAGCACTACGTTGTACGAGATGATCCCGGCGATGGCTCGCGCGTTCGGCCTCGCGATGCTCAGAAACGCCGGCAGCACCGCCACCGCCAGCCACAACCCCGTATTCACCAAGAAGCCAAGCGCGAAGGCCTGGTACGCTACGCTCGCCGCCCGCTCATACGTCTGCGTGCCCAAGTCAAGCGGCAAACGCAGGTCATACGTGAAATGCAAAGCCAGCGAGGCAAGCAACCACAGGCCGCCGATCTGCAGAAGCACATCACCAATCGAGCGGTGCAGCACGTGGCTCGCGCTTCGCCACATTGCGGCCACGTACACCAGCGCGGAGACCAGAACCAGTCCCGACCCGGCTACCGCCAGCCCGTTGCCGACTATCGGATACGCCAGCACCAGCCGACCC
>JAUWOG010000663.1 GCA_030612305.1 Armatimonadota bacterium
TGGTCGGCTCATCCAGCACATACAGCGTGGCACCCGACGCCGGTCGCGAAAGCTCCCGCGCCAGCTTTATCCGCTGCGCCTCACCCGCTGAGAGTGTTGTCGCCGCTTGCCCGAGCTGCAAATACTCCAGGCCCACGTCGCACAACGTCTGCAGGATCCGCTTGATCTTCGGCACATTCTCGAACAGCTCCAGCGCCTGCGCCACCGTAAGCCCCAGCACCTCGGCGATGTTCTTACCCTTGTAGCGCACCTGCAGCGTCTCCCGGTTGTAGCGCGTCCCCCTGCATTCATCGCACGTCACATGGACATCGGGCAGAAAGTCCATCTCAATCTGGCGCGTACCCTTTCCCTCGCACGCCTCACAGCGCCCGCCTCTGACATTGAAGCTGAAGCGCGCTTGCTTGTAGCCCCGCATCCGCGCCTCCGGTGTCGCCGCAAACAGTTCGCGCATCGGGCCGAACAGACCCGAATACGTCGCCGGGTTCGAGCGCGGTGTCCGCCCGATCGGCTTCTGGTCAATGTCAATGACCTTCTCAATCGCTGCGGCCCCATTGATCGCCTGGTGCGCTCCCGGCTGATCCGACGAATTGTGCAATTTCCGCCGCAGCGCCCGGTACAGCACATCGTGAATCAGGCTGCTCTTCCCCGAGCCGGACACGCCCGTAACGCACGTCAGCACTCCCAGCGGCACCTCCACATCAATCCCCTTCAGGTTATGTTCCCTCGCCCCGATAATCTGAATGCTCTGCTCCCACGAGCGACGCCCTGCCACCGGCGTATGGACACTCAATCGCCCCGACAGATAGGCCCCCGTCAGCGACCGCGCCTCCGCAAGCAGACCCTCGACATCCCCCGCATACACGATCCTCCCACCGGCTGCACCCGCACCCGGACCGAACTCGACCCCATGGTCCGCCGCCAGTATCGTCGCCGCGTCATGCTCCCCCCCTATCACGCTGTTGCCCAGGTCCCGCAGATTCACAACCGTCTCCAGCAGATTCGACTGGTCGCGATGGTGCAGGCCGACGCTCGGCTCATCGAGGATATACATCACTCCGGCCAGACCTGACCCGATCTGCGTCGCCAGCCGGATCCGCTGTGCCTCACCTCGCGACAGACTCGGCGCGGTCCGGTCCAGTCCGAGATACCCGACGCCCACCCTCATCATGAACTGCAGCCGCGCCCTCATCTCCCGGATCAGCTCCTCCGCGATGATACTCGCCGAACCCTCCAGCTCGAGCCCCTCAAAGAACCCCTCAGCCTCCACAATATCCATGGCCGTGATCTCTGCGATGCTGCGCCCTCCTACCGTTACGGCCAAGACCTCCTTACGCAGCCGCGAGCCCCCACATTCAGGGCATGGCACCTCGGCGACGAAGCTCTGGTAGTGCCTGCGCCGCGCCGTCGAGTTCGCCTCCTCCAGCCGCCGACGGCTCACATTCACAATCCCCTCGAACGCCTGCGAATACGCGAAACTCCTCCCGTCCCGCCCCTCGTATGTGAACTCGATCTCCTCACCGTCCGAGCCGTAGAGGATAACCTCACGCACCCCCTCCTCAAGCTCCTCCCACGGTGTCGTCAACTCGAAACCGTAGTGGTCCGCAAGTCCCTGCAGCAGATGCGCCACACGCCCGCCGCTCAGACTCCCGTACGGCTTCAGCGCGCCGCCCAGTAGCGACTTGCTCGCATCCGCAATCAGCAGCGACGGCTCCACCTCTCTGATAACCCCCAGACCCTCGCATCTCCGACACATCCCATGCGGCCCATTGAACGAGAACATCTGCGGGGTCAGCGGACGCACGCTCACATCACATTCCGCGCAGGCATACCGCGTGCTGTACACGTGGTCCGGCCCATCCACTTCCGCCACGATGACGACATCCTCACCGTACTCCAGCGCCGTCTCCACCGAGTCAGCGATCCGCGAACGGACCTCTGCACTCACAGCCAGCCTGTCCACGACGATCTCGGCCGTCTCCACCTCATCTCCGGGCTCTATCCTCTCATCCAGCGACAGCACCTGCCCGTCAATCCGCATCCGCACGAAGCCGGCCCGCCGAGCATCCCGCAGCACCCCATACCAATCATCGCCCTCCTCTGGACGCACCGGAGCCAGCACCAGCACCCCCTTCTCCTCA
>JAUWOG010000414.1 GCA_030612305.1 Armatimonadota bacterium
ACTTGACTCCGAGACCAGGGGAGTGGTGAGAGATGCGGTTGTAACTGTGCAGTACAAAGAACAGAACGCGTGGCTGAGGGCGATGATGATTTCGCTTCTCGCGTCACATCCGGACAATGAATACTAGCCGCAAGAGCGACATGAGTGTGATTGCCGGCTTCGAGTATCAGCGCGATGCAAACTGGAATCCGCTCAGTATCGCCAGGGGAGACGACTCCGCCGTGCATTATGAACACGATGCCAGCAACCACTTGGTCGGCGAGACGCACAAGGACGATCAGGGCCAGCAGGTCTATGCGTGGGAGGGGGACGCTTGAAGCAACCTACCCGTGAGAAGCGCATTGTAGTCTCGATCGCATTGGCCGCTCTGACAACGGTGAGCGCGATGCTCATCCGAGCTCGTGTCTTTCATGTTAGCTCTGGCGTAGGACCTGAGCCTCCCACTTGGCTGCAGTATTTAATCAGGACAGGATACGTGGAGGCCTGGGTGCTGACGTGCCTGTTTGCTATCCTGTGGCTCGTCGCGTATTCGCTCTTGGTAGGGAATCGCGTTGGGTATGTCTCCAAGGCACTTGGCGTTGGCATGACAGCGTTTGCAGTGCTTGGGATTCTGCTCAGGGTGCTTCCTGAGCGTGTCAACGCTATTATTGCGAGAGGCGTGGTGGGCGAAGACTACTTCATCGACCATCCCTCTTCGTTGTTCCAGGAGGCGCCGTTTGTGGCGCTCATTTCTTGGGTTGTGCTAGTGGCTATGTGCGTACTAGCCTGGCGGGTCGGCTACTGGGTAGGCTTGGACCAGCACCGTACTGAGCAGCGAACCCCAGCGTGGGCTGCAGCATGGATAATGGGCTGGCTCGCCATACTGATCACGGCCCAGTCTGGAGGAACCAATCTGGCGGCCGAACTCGCAGTCGGTATCCAGACGTGGTCATTGTGGAGCGCTCTCGCGGGTCTGTTCCTTGGCTGGGGCAAGCAGCGAAGCGAAGTGAGAAGCACCTCGAGCGGGGCGGCAGGCACCGATCAGAGCGGGTCGACATGAGTGACCGGAGGCCCTATACGTACGACGCCCACGGCCAATATGGGCCACATCCTGACGGCTTGAGGGCATCTTGCCGTAGCAGTTGACGATGTCATGGTGCCCTGCAAAGAGCAGTCTCGATTGCGAACAGTCACAACGATGGACGAGCCGAAAGCCCGCCTGCCCCCTGGACTCTGGATGAACTTGGCGTGTCCATTCAGAGCAGTGCGGTCAATAATATACGGTTGTCTCCTATTCCTTCATTATCTTGCCCATAATGGCCGTTCACATTTCTGCCAAGGTATTCCGGCGACCGGGCGCTCCGCCAACAGGGAAGCCGGAACGCGTCGGCGGGAGAGCTAGAGGTCGGTTGTCGCGTAGGCGAAGTTGGTGACGGAGACGGTGTCAACACCCTTTTCCAGGCAGGTGATGCCGATCTCCTGGCCCGGCTCAACGCCCGTGTAGTCATCGGTCACAACGGCGGAGAAGGTGTGCATGGAGATGCCATCTTCGGAGTATATGTGTTGGGAGTTGAAACGTCGCAGCGGGCCGAGCAGTCGCATCTTGTCCGGCTCGCCGGCATAGACCTTGTAGCCGGTGCGCTTCGAATCCAGCACCGCCGGCGGCTCAAACATGATGCCGGACGAACCCACAGCGGTGACCAGCAGCCAGTTGCTGACAATATGCGGCTGGTCGTCGAGGTGGACGAGGTACTTGTTGGCGCCGAGCGCTTCGATGGAGGCGATGGTGAAGGTGGTGCGGTCCTCAGTGTGCTGGACGATGATCGGGAGGCCGGCGAGGGTGTCGCCGACCGGGAAGGCGTCGTCGCTCTCTATGGTGAACGTATCGCGGCTGTCGTCGAAATCGAGGAGGCGGCCGGATAGCTCCGGCGGGCCCTCGAGGGTCAGTTGGAAGTCATCGGCCTTGAGGTAGCTGCCGGCGGCAACAAGCAGGCGCGCGCCGCCGGAATTGGGGTACGAGACGACGGCGATGTCCGCATCGGTGGAGATGCGGTGCGCGCCGTCGGTGATGCTGACCTCGGAGGGCTCGTCCGGGCCGCCGTAGGCGATGACGTAGTCGGTGCCGTGGATGGTCTCGACGGCGAGAGCGACTGTGTAGCCGTCGTCCGTACCGGCGTCGAGGCGGCGGACAGCGGTGACGAAGGGCTGGTCCCGGTAGGGCTCGATGATGCTTACGAAGTTGTCAACGGCGGCGGTGTTCTGGCGGCGGACGCAGAGCACCTTCATGGTGCGCTGGAAGTCGTTATTGCGCAGATAGCGCTGCGCAGGGGCGGTGCCGACGATGACCTCGGAGGGAGGACGCTTTGCGTCCTCTCGCTCATCCAGCATCCATAGCCGCATGAAGACGTCCTCGTGGATGAGTGGCTTCTCCTTGGGCTGGCCGCGATAGTCGTCTATGCGCGACCAGGTGGCCTGCCAGGGCCCGGTGGATTTCGCGGCGGCAAGCTCGTGGATGTTGTGGGAGCCCCAGCCCTCGCCACAGTTGAAGGTCCAGCCGCTGTATTCGTAGAGGTCCTGGTCGGGGTCGGAGACCGGCTGGAGCTTGATGCCGGCGGTGTCGAAGCCAAGGCCGTGGCAGTGGAGGTAGTAGTCGTGAGTAGCGCCACCCTTGCCACGGATGATGTCAACGACGTACTGGTGATTCTCGGAGGGGCTCATGAGGAAGACCTGGCGACTGAACTCGCCGACTTCATCTTCGCCGGCGGCTTTCCAGTCATTCTCGTCATACTCGGCGGTGTCCACAATCTGGCAGGTGGGGGTGGTGATGAAGTGCTTGCGCAGGTCGCCTCGGAGTCTCTGCGTGGCATTGGGGTTGCCGTCTGCAGCGCGGATGGTGAGGGAGTTGTGGGACGGGTAGGTGCGGATCCATTGCGTCGTGAGGAAGTGCGCGGAACCCATGTAGCCGAGGTCGGAGGCAAGCTCGAGGCCGCAGGCATGGATCATCAGCGTCTGCGGCGGGAGGTGGTAGTGGCTGCAGATTTTGGTCCAGTCGAGGGACACGACGGCCGGCTGCTCGACATTGCCGGCGCGCAGGATGGCCTTGCGGCGGTCATGCAACAGCACCGCCGGCCAGAGGATGGACTTGTTGAAGCTCACCGAGTAGCTGCCATCAGGGCGTTCGGCGATGTTGAGGTACTTGAGGTGCTTCTCGGGTATCGTGCCGCCGTACTTGAGGATGCGCTGGTGCTGTGCGGTCGAGCGCTGCGCACCGTAGCAGGAATCCTCCCACGAGATGTAATGGTCGTCATCGTCGGTGACGTAGTAGGGCATCTTCACCGCGCAGGCGGCATAGACGGGCATCTTGTTGAGGTTTATGGTGTCGTTTTCCGCGTCATAGTAAGGCGCGGTCTTGTCGAAGTCGCCCTTGAGGCCGAAGAGCATGTCGCCGAGCCGGGCTACACCGTAGGCGGAGTAGGTAGGTGAGCCCTCGTGGCCGAGGCCGTCCTGGGAGAAGAAGTTGTGCCAGAAGTAGGTGACGTCCTGGGCGACCTTCTCGATGATGTCGGAGTCGCGGAGGAAGAGCCCGGCGCGGATTCTGGGCAGTATCGTCGCTGAGAGGAGGTTGTCAGCCCCGCTGTCGAGATTGAAGGGGTGTATCTCGAGTTCGAAG
>JAUWOG010000418.1 GCA_030612305.1 Armatimonadota bacterium
CATCCAGGCCGCTGATGAGTCATCCCGCACCCGCAACTTCATCACCCTCTCAGACCTGCCCTGACCCGACGGCATCCCCACCCGAGCTATCCCAATTGGAGGCAGACGGACGGCGTCTATTCGCGGGGACCTGTGCCCCGCCGGCCGCGAAAAGACGGGTGGCTCGGTCAGCCCGAGTCGCTTGTCGAGTGACCGCAAGTGTCGAGGGGATGAAGGTTAGCGCCGGATGAGAGCAATCTTCTCAATGAGCATCGCGATCCATACGCTCGTAATGAATACAAACACAAGCCACAGTAGGCGCGTAATCAATAGATACGTACACCGGCCAATACTCGGGAGAACTCCCTTGACCGCTCCAACCCAGCGCATGGGGTTACTCCTTTGACGGTCCGGATGTAGCGTCAGACGATAGCGCACTTGCGACTGCAAACTCAGCACTCGGCTCGCCACGACCCGCTTCACTTCTGCTCCTTCACTGATTTCATCGCCCGGATTACGTGCTCATCCAGTTCCAAGTCCTCGCGCATCTCCTCGTAGGCGTCGCGGAAGAAGTTGACCCGTTCCAGGTCCAGGTTGCACGTGGTCAGCTCCCTGTACCGGCTGACATTCTCCACCCGCAATTCCTCATGATGTGCTATGACATAGGCGAGGTGGGCGGCCGCCGGAGTTTCACCGAAAGATGAATCCGCCCCCCGCAGGATCATATCCCGGGCCACGAGACGTATCGTCCGCGAGATCCCGGCCCGGCACCACTCGTACGCATAATTGTCGCTGTAATAGCGCGCTATCTGCACTGCCAGCTTCTCGTCCATTGGATAGGCGGCAAGACCAGTCCGTATCAGCATGTCCAGGCAACACTTTTGCACCGCACTGTGCTTCTGCCCGCCGAACCAATTCCGCCTCTTCCCCACCTTGCGGCTTATCTTCTCTGCCAGGCGTCGCTTGGCCCTGTTCATCCGCAGCGCCGTCACGACGCTCTCGGTGTACTGCTCCATCTCATCAAAGTGCTCTTCAAGCTGCTGGACTACACTCTCATTCCTCAGTTTTGTCTCGGTATCCTCAGTCAACTATCTCATCCTCATTTCTTGCTTGTAGCCAAACTCACCCACGTATTCCCCTTTATCCAGCTTCCTCCTCCATGTCTGATGCAACTCCCGCCCCAACTGTCTCTTCTTATGCCACGTCACTCAAGGCTCCGCAGAGGCTCTGCAATAGCTTTGTTGGGCGACATTCATGGTGAGCACACAATCAATGCGTCTTCCGTGTCCACAGGAGGTGTGCGGGGCGTGAGTGCATCTTCGCCCTCGCTCACTCCTCCACCTCCACTATCAGCCGCCGCGCCTGGTGAACCGCGACAACGCTCGCCTCATTCCCCACGCGTGCCATCGCCCAACTCATAGCTTCCTGCGGGTCCGCGGTTGCCGCCACGAACGTCTCATCCAGTTCGCCCACGAAGTCCTCGCCGACAACCGCGATGACCTGCGCCCCATGCTCGACTACCGGCTTGGCCAGTATCCGCGCCCCGTGCGCACCCAGCGAGAACTGCGCCCGGTCCTTCACCCGCTCGCAGATCTCCTCCGGCGCATAGTTCCTCAGCCAGTCAACGAAGGTCGCCTCTGCGCCCCATTTCTCCTCGGCTTCGGCGACGATGATAATCGCCCCGCCCGGCTTGACCAACTCGTGCGCCGGGATGATCGCCTTCTTCCCCTGCACGAGATCGCAGTCGTATGGATACCCTCCTGCCGATGAGATGACGATATCCGCCCTCGGCCCTCTCACCCGGAAGATGTCCTCCGAAAGCCGGCAGCCCGCCCGGTGCGCCTCATAGCGATCCCCGGCCACAATCGCCGTCGTCTCATCATACGGCCCCACCACTGAATACGCAATGAAATCCAGCGGCAATTCCCGCGCGAAGTCCTCCATGTCCTCGCTTATCGGATTGCCGTCCAGAACTCCCACCCGGCACTTCGGATCGGTTATCAGGTAGTGATTGGCATCGATCGCTTCATGCCACGCCATCCCCGGCATGAGCATCTTCCGCGCCCCCGAAAACCCGGCCAGATATGTCGGCTCGATGACGCCCACCGCGATCACCATATCGTACTCGAACACCGCGCGGTCCACTCGTATCGGCGTCCCGCGCAAGGTCATTCCCAGCTCGACATGAGCGTCCGCATCGAAGGAATCGTGCTGCAAGATCGGGTAGCCGGAGCAGACTTCCTCCCCCAGATGCGCGACCACTTCCTGCTCGCTCATGAGGCGGTGTCTGCCGCCGGCGATACACACACGCGTCTCGACCGATGCCTCAGCGAGGACTGCCAGCACGGGCTTGAGCAGCTCCCTCGGCGAAGGCCGCGTATAGTCAACCGTGAGCACCAGCGCGGTCTCAGCAGCCGCCGCCAGATCCGCCAGCGGCCAGCCTCTAATCGGATCTGCAATCGCCTCATGCACGGCGTTCCCCACATCCGCAACCGCCGCCACTTCCCGCGGCCGCACGTGCGCCAGAAGCCGCTCCTCCGGCACCTCGAATTCCACCATCCCGCGCCCGAACTCCATCACCACCGACGCCATCTGCCAACACCTCCGCCACATTCATGTGCGAGTCGTTTCGGCTTCAGTCACCCGCTCACCTGCGTCGCGCTGTTCCCATCGCAAGGAGGGATTCACGCGCCGCCCGAAGAAGTTCACAGCCGTCGGCGTCGCCCCAATCCACAACCTGTAGGCCGATCCCGCCCCTGGGCGGGACCAGCTCGGCGCCGTTACGCGCGAAAGGAAACCACCCAGCACCGCGTAGGTCAGGCTTCCAGCCTGACGGTGTTGAGCGAAAGGAAATCAGCAAATGATAATTGACAAGCTGGAAAATGCCGACAGGTACGCCGGCACGCATCCCGGTCTGGCCGCCGCGTTTGAGCTGCTGAGGCGCGAGGACCTCGCCGACCTGCCCGCCGGACCCGCCGAGGTTGACGGCACCCGCCTGACGATCAATGTCATCCAGGCTCCCGCCCGCCCTCGCGACGAGGTCAAACTCGAATATCACCGCAAGTACATTGATGTCCAATACGTCATCTCAGGCGCGGAGACCTTCTCCTGGCGGCCCATCTCCGAGTGCGCGCAGCCCGAGGGCGACTTCGACATCGAGACCGATTTCGGCCTCTTCAGCGATGAGCCGGAGGGCTGGTTCCCGCTCAACCCCGGCATGTTCGTCGTCTTCTTTCCGGAGGATGCCCACGGCCCGATGGCCGGCGAGGATGACATGCACAAAGTCGTCGGCAAGGTAGCCGTAGATTGGAGCTAGCGGCGCGGTCGGCATCGGCGATTGCACGTCCAACACGAGCTACAACTATGCGCGGAGGGTGTGCGTTCCTCATCCAGCGCAATGTACAATTAGGCTCGGAGTACTTCCGCTCGTAGCTCTGCCGCAAGGTACTATCACGCGCGGAGCACACCGCGCGTAGCACCCAAACGCCCTTGTAAGCGCACCGTCCGGGGCAGCAGGGCCACTGCCCCAGGGGCGGAGCACGGCCATGCAGCCTGGCCTGACGGGCTGGGGAGCAACGGCCTCTCCCCACCCCTCAAATAGGGTCGGGGGCACGA
>JAUWOG010000733.1 GCA_030612305.1 Armatimonadota bacterium
GTGTGACGATCGGGCACGGGCCGACGCGGGACCGGGCGAA
Organism: Armatimonadota bacterium; assembly: GCA_030612305.1. GTDB lineage: Bacteria > Armatimonadota > Zipacnadia > Zipacnadales > UBA11051 > UBA11051. Next base: position 41 of record JAUWOG010000733.1, read on the forward strand.
GATAGCGCTGAAGATGCTGCATCTGGCGGGTCGCAACGAAGTCCCCGTAGCGGCCGGCACCGAGAGCGAGTGGGCAGTCAACCAGGCAGCCTGGGCGGAGGACTTCGACCTGCTTGAGGTCAGCTCACAGCCTGCCGGGGAGTTCATCGTCGAGAGCATTGACGACCGGCCCGGCGAGATTACCGTTATCGCCGTCGGCCCGTTCACCAATCTCGGAGACGCCATCCGGCTTGACCCTCAGGTGATGCACAAGGCCAGGCGCGTGATCATCATGGGCGGGTGTGTCGGCCTGCCCGAAGGCGCGACGCCTGAGCCATATCCCGAGTACAATGCCAAGGTTGACCCGGTGGCGACGAAGGTGTTCCTGAGCAGCTCTGAGAGCATCACGCTGGTGCCGCTGGATGTGACGAAGTCGGTGCCGCTTTCGGAGCGCAACCGGGGACTGCTTGCGGAGGCCGATGACCCGCTGTGCACGGCTCTGGGCGAGCTTTACGAATACTGGCCGGGTGAGACGCCGCTGCTGCACGATCCGCTGGCAGTCGCGACGGCCGTGTCGCCACGCTTCTGCGAGACGCGGCAGATGAGCATCGCAGTCGGCGACGATGGCAGCACGATACCTGCGGATGACGGTGCGGCGATGTCCGTATGCGCCACGGTGGAAGTGGAGGCGTTCCTGCATTTCTTCATGTCACGGCTGCTGGCCGCATAGGCCGGCGCCGGAAACGAGGCAGCAACATTGGCACCCCTCACGGAGGCAGAAACCGAGTTCCCCATTGACGAGATGATGGCGCGACGCGGCCTGCGTCATCATACTCTCGGACCGACCGGCGACCGCGTCTATTGCGACCGCCTCAGCAACCTCATCGGCCTGCGCGGGCACTTCTGCTACCTCCACGACCGTGAGGACGGCAAGGCCATCGAAGACCCCGTAGTCATCAACATTTTCGTCAACGATCAGGAGATTACGACGAAGCGCGCGGCGGTCTATTGGTACCCCTCGCACGTGTACCGGCGCACGACGCAACATGGCCTGCGCGTGCGGGAGTACAAGTTCATCACCCGCGATGATGTGCTCTGCGACCAGATCGAGCTGAGCAATGACGGCGACGTAGAGGTAACGGTGCGGATAGAGACCAGCACGGGAGCCATCTCGGAGGCCACGCGTGTGGGCAAGGATGGTCTCGGCGGCGGGTGGCAGGCATACGGCCAGCCGGTGCGGATGATTCTGGCACCGCCGTCGCGTCCCGACAGTGACACGCGAGTGCTGAAGACCGAAGTCCGCCTCGCGCCCGGAGAAACCATATCGCTCATCGCCGCCGCAGCGGTATCAGCGACCCAGCTTGAGGTCCAGGCAAACCTGCGGCGATGGACTACGCAGGAAGACCCCTTCCTCACCCACCGGAGACAGTATCAGGCCTGGTATGACGAGAACTGCCCGAGCTTCGAATGCTCCGACGAGACGGTCACGCGCATGTGGTGGTACCGCTGGTTCGTGGCCCGACACAACTACGTCAACCCCGCCGCAGGCAATATCAGCCACCCGCTCTTCTATGAGGGCAAGCACGGCGGCTATGCGCGTGGCATCACCGCCAGCGCGCCGCTCATTATCAATGAGACACGCTGGCTGCGTGACGCCGCTTACTGCCACGGGATGCTGCGCAACTACATCGGGACACAGC
>JAUWOG010000597.1 GCA_030612305.1 Armatimonadota bacterium
CTCACAATGCAAGTTGATCCAGCACCATCGCCGCCAGCCGTGCAGTACAGTCGCAGCACCCCAGCCCCCGAGATGTCACCCGCGATCTCGATGGCCTCTTCGAACGGGCGACGACAACGGCGGAAGGCAACGGCAGACGGCAACGGCGAACGGCAGCGGCACTGTTATCATCTCATAGGGACTTGCGCCAGCAGGTACTACTGCCGACAATCCAAACTCGCACCCAGCTACTCCAGCCGCACGTCGGCCCACGCGGCATGGTCGTGGCCGATGCCGTCTCCGCCCCCGGTGCAGTACAGCCGCCGCATCCTGGCCCCTGAGATGTCAACCGCGATCTCGATGGCCTCGTCAGGGCCGCGCAGCAGTGGCGAGGTGTAGCGCGTCTCCCACTTGCCATCGGTCCCCACCTGCACCTTGAAGACGCAGCTTCCATTGGCGCCGGCGGTATCGTCAATGCCGACAACCGCCCGCAACGTCTTGCGCCCCGGTACTTCGGCGAGGTCGTAGATGACCTCGGCGTAGGCCGCATCCGGCCCATCAACACCCGGCTCGGGATGTGTGTGGAGGCCCTTGTCATAGACCTCCCCGTCCATCGTCAGCAGCTTGCCGTAGTAGTCAGTGTCCTTCCGGAGAGCGCCATGGACGAACGACCTCACCTCCCGCAGGTCACTGAGATACACCGCGTTCTCCGCCAGTGGAATCAGCTTCCGGTACGACAGCGCCAGGGAGGTGTTCTGCTGGTCCACTGCCATGTCGTCGAGCGTGAGCGTCACGCTGTGGCGGCCCGGCTGGTCTTTCGGCTCTTCTGCCAGCGCTCTGCCCAGCGCCACCTCAATCGTCACCGACTTCGGCTCCTGCGGCGTCGTCTTGACACTGACGAGGTTGCCGCCAATCGGCTTCCCATCCAGGCTCACGCGGATGGAGCGCTCATCAATCGGATTGTGCTCATCCCGGGCTTCTATCACGAGCTTCTCGGGCGGGAGGATGCGGCCCAGCGCCATCTCGGCCTGGACCTCGAGCGGCTTGTCATCCAGGAGCACTTTCGTTATCTGTGGCGGGCCACTGTCCCGCAGCGCCAGCCAGTCGGGCTTATCCGCCAGCAGCCACACCGTCTGCTCTGCCGTCTCGTTCGCCGGCACAGTCAGAGTAGCCACACGCCGCTTGCTGTCAAACACTCCCTTCATCTTCTGCCAGTCACCCTCACCGCCACGGCACCAGAAGTCGCCGTGCTGAGCCGGGACGGTGACACTCGCCGCGCCCGTGGCTCTCATGCAGTAGCGCATCGGCAATGTCCATCTGCGGCCACTATCTGCACCTCGTGAGTCGCCTTCGCGCCACAGGGCGAAATCGCCGGCCACGGTAACAGTCTGGCCCGGCTCGATGGCGTAAATGGTGAACCAATCGCCCGGCTCGATCCCCTCCGCCTCGAAGCTCACTTCACCCACGACATCCATCATCTTGCGGTCGGGGTGGGTCTTTTCGATGGTATAGCGCTTGTTCTTTTCCGGGAACCACGCATAGGCCCCCGACCACCACGGGCTGTTGATACCGGCCCAGAGCTGGCGGTTGCTGCGCAGGCGGTTCGGCTTCTCCTCGTCGAGCGCGGCCACCTGATACCAGCCCATCGTGAGCGGCGCGTGCTTCGCCAGGTCCACCCGCAACAGGCCCTCGCCGAACTCCGTGACCTTCGCAATGTCGTAGGCTTCCTTATGCCCGCTGACCACATCTATGGATATGGGCTTGCCGGCCATCGCCAGACCCAGCGGCCATTTCCCCTCCGGTCGCACAATCAGCGCCGTCTCCTTGCGCGTGCCGGTCAGGTCGCCGATGAGGTCCACGATGGTCCCTGCGAAATCCCCCGACGTCTCGACGAGGAACTCGCCACATTCCAGCGTCGTCCCGCGCACCATGTTGGCTTCGAGCAGCTCACCATCGGCGTCGCGTCGCACCAGTGCATAGCGCGCATCTGTCCGCAGGCCATCCGGGAAGCGGACCTCCCCCGGACCCGCCTGGAAGATGATCGTATCCGTATGCCCCCCGGCCATCTCCAGCTTCAGAGCGACAACATCTTCACGCGGCCCGGATGACTCCGCCGGCACCAGTCGCTCCACCTTCTTGATGACCGAGCTCTCCCCCTCGCGGAAACCCTCCATGATATGCAGATACGTGCTCTTGAGCGTCTCTGCCTCGGAGCCCTCGCCGAGCGTGCGGCTCTCAATGACATAATCCCACGCGTCACGAAAGCCCACGTTTCCATTGACAGACTTGCCCTTCGGCAGCGGCTGACTCATCCATGCCACCCACGGGCCCTTGCCACTGAGCAACGTCGTCCGCTCATCGGTGCGCAGCCCCAGCAGTCGCAGTTGCGCGATGCCGACGCCCTCGGGTAAGGGTCGTGGCGGCTTCTGTCCGGCAGTGTCGAACGGCGCATAGGCCGCGCAGTCGGTCCGCCATGTCACGTCCCAGGTCGGCGGCGTCGGCCCCAGGCCCTGCCCCGGCCCGCTCGGCGTGGACTCATTGCGGGAGGGCAGCGTGTCCGGCGGCTGCGCGCGCGTCGGGGCCCGCTACGGGGCCCGGC
>JAUWOG010000217.1 GCA_030612305.1 Armatimonadota bacterium
AACTACCGCACCTACATCCTGCTGGCGCTGGTGCTCTTCTGGCTGGGTGTGATGCTGATGCGACGCGGTGCGTCCCCGGCCGTCACCATGTCCCGGGTGGCTTGCCTCGGCGTCGGATTCGTCATGCCGCTGGTAGCGATGGAGGGGCTGTATCATGTCGGGGCCGGCATCGCGCAAACCGTGCAACCCGGCATGGAGTTCCGCACCTATTTCGAGCAGCTCCTCTGGCTGGCGACGGCTCACGGCGGCGAGCCACTCACGCTGGCTAATGTGCCGACGTACGCATACCTGCTGGCGCAATGGGAATGTCCTGCCCTGGCGCTGCTTGTCATAGGCACGCTCGCCGCCGCAAAACGCCGGCGGATGGACGACTGGCTGGTGCTGAGCTTCTTCTGTCTGCCGATGCTGCAGTGGTCGCTGCGGGCCGACGGCTATGCACGCCTCGCGGTGCTGAACCTGCCGATGTACGCATTGCTGGCCGGCTTCGGGTTCCGGACGCTCGTGCCGAAGCGGGCCGGCAGCACACAGAGACTTCTCATCACCGCGGCCCTCGTCATCCTGATCGGAGCAGCAGTGCCTTACGCCGACCTGCCCATCTTGCAGGCGAAGTCTCTCCACGGTCGCGCGCTGGCTCTGACTGTCGAGGCCGGCTCGAAACAGATCATAGACACGAATCCGGGCGTCGGCGTGGTGCATGAGGAAATGTACAAGCTGGAGGATAACATCCGGCTCCCTGAGTTGCCTGACGAGGCGCTCAAGAGACTCCGCCAGGCCGGAGAGCATGGCGCGAAGTACCTCATCACCGACATGCAGCGCTTCGTCAGCGGTACGCGACTGATGAGTCTGCCCCGCTACCGGCACAGCGCCTGTCATGCCATCGAGACGCGCTGCCAGCCGATCTGGGAAGCTCCCCACATGCAGGGGCTTTTCTTCCACTATTGTTTCGAGCACAACTGGGGCTTCGGCCGGACTTTGCAGCTCTATGATGCGTACCGCGAGAGCTCTGATTTCATCCGCATCTATCGTCTTGAGGACGCCATCGCGGCCCTGGAGCAAGCTGCAGAAGAAGGAAATCCGTAGGAGACTGCGGAAGAGACTCAATACGAGATCTGTAGGGCAAGCTTCCAGCTTGCCGGCATTCGTTGCGCAGCATCACACCTGGAGGTCCAAGATGAAACTGGGTTGTTCGACACTGCTCTTTGGCGGCTATGATCTGGACACCGCACTCGCCGGCATTGCGAAGGCGGGCTATGAGGCGATCGAATTGGTCTCAATCCCCGGCATGGGGGTGCACTACGAACTGGACCAGCCGGACAGCTACTATGAGGAGATCAAGCAGAAGGTGGCCGACGCCGGTCTGGTCATCGAATCAGTGGGCATCGGCGGCGGTTTCCTGAGCGACAACTGGGAGGCGCAGGTGGTGGCGGCGTCCAAGCTGGGTGCTCCCGCCATCACGACCTCTGCCGGTGGCTCAGCGGAGGACCGGGAAGCCCACTGGCCGGAGTTGATGAAGCACATCAAGTTCGCCAAGGGCTGCGCCCGCATCAAGGGGGTCAAGGTATCCTTCAAGCCGCATGTCCGTGGCGCGGTCAACAACCTCGCCTCCTCGAAGCGCTTCATGGAGGACTGCGACAGCGAATGGGTGGGCCTCAACATTGACAACACCCACCTGCAGCGCGAGGGCGATGACCCCGCCGCCGCGGTCAAAGAACTTGCCCCGTGGATCGTCACCGCCCGCATCCGCGACTTCAAGTCCGACGATTTCGGCATCGGCCCCGTCGAGAACCAGATCCCCGGCAAGGGCCAGAGCGACGTCAAGGCATACTACGACGCTTTGTGTGAGGTGCCGGGCCTAGAGTACGCGGTCGTCGAGATGGTCGGCTCGAAGGACTTCGAGCTTGCCGAGGTGCAGCGCGTCATCGAGGAGACTATCGCGGTGCTGAAGACGTACTAGAGCCGCGCCGAAGCACTGACAGAGAGAGCCGAGCGATGGCAGGTGATGACATTCAGCCCGTGCGACCACAGCCACCCCCTACGCCACCCAGCTTCCATGGCGAGGCTTTCCTGGTGCTGCTGATGTACTGGTTCGGCTATTTGCCCGGTCTCGTCATCAACCTCTACTTCCTCGACAAGGCCAATGCCTACTACCGTGCGACAGGGCACCAGGCCGGCGGCGTCGGCTGCCTGCGAGCGATGTTGTGGGTCTTCGCTGGCCTCGTGCTGCTTGCGATATTTGCGATCCTGGCGGCGATCCTGGTTCCGGTCCTCGTCAAAATCATTCGCGACGCCATCTGAACTCCCGGTAGCTCGTTGCCATGACCGCAGTTTTCTACCATGGGGCGGCTGTACCATGATTACAAGGCGGCGATAGGACGATGGATGCAACCGGCAACTTCAACATGCTCGTCGAAGAGAACGTGCGCGTGGAGATGCGCGACGGCGTCGAGCTGAGTACCAACATCTTCCGGCCCGACGGCCCGGGCAGATTCCCCGCCATCGTGCACCGCACACCGTACGGCAAGAGCGCCGGCGGGGCAGAGAGGTTCGTACGCGCCGGCTATGTCTTCCTCAGCCAGGACGCACGCGGGCGCTATGAATCCGACGGCGAGTATGTCCTCTACACCGACGAGAGCAACCATGACGCCGAAGACGGCTATGACACGGTCGAGTGGGCCGCTGCTCAGGCGTGGTGTGACGGCAATGTCGGCACGTGGGGGACGTCGTATCCGGCCTACATGCAGTGGCAGCTTGCGTCGCTGCGACCGCCGCACCTGAAGTGCATCTGCGCCTGCTCGATTCCGCTGGAGAATTGGGAGGTGGATTGGTGGGGGGCATTCAAGCCCGCGCGGCGCATCAAGTGGTGGCTGACGACTATTGCTCCGGACCTGCGCCGCCGTGCCGGTCTGCCTCCGCCACATACCCCGGTCGAGGCGCGCAAGATATTCGACGAGCTTGAGGCGTGCAACTGGATGCACTTCATGCCGTGGCTGAATTTCCCGGAACACCTGCCGCCGCCGCTGGACAGGTACGCCGAGGAGTGGCTGAAGGACCCCGGCTGCAAGCCGTGGAAATTCGCCGAGAAGCACGCCGAGATCGCGGTGCCCAGCCTCGACTTCTCCGGCTGGTACGACCACTGTGCCTCGATGATGCACCTGCCGGGGATGCAGGAGAACGCCCGCACGGAGCTCGCCCGGACACAGACGAAGCTGATCATCGGGCCGTGGAATCACTCCGGGTCTGCGCCCAGGAAGGTCGGTGACGTGGACTTCGGGCCCAACGCCGAGCTGGACCGCGCGGGGATGGAAATCGCCTGGTTCGACCGCCGGCTGAAGGGCATTGAGAATGATGTGGATCGCTGGCCGCCGTGCCGCTACTTCGTGATGGGCTCAGCGAAATGGAAGAGCGCTCCCACGTGGCCGCCGCCGGACATGGCTGAGCAGACTTTCTACCTGGGCAGCGACGGGGTGGCCAATCCCGTTGACAGCGCGGGAACACTGTCCGCCGATCCGCCGCAAGCCGACACGGCGGATACCTATACATACGATCCGCGCAATCCGGTGCCGACGCTCTGGGACGCGGCCTTCTTCACCGTTCCGCCCGACCGCCGGCGCACCGAGCACCGCAGCGACATCCTCTACTACTGCAGCGAGCCGCTCACAGAGGACCTCGAGTTCGTGGGCTATCCGCAGGTGGTACTCTACGCCGCTTCGTCGGCTCCGGACACCGACTTCTTCGCGCGTCTGGTGGACGAGCAGCCGGACGGCCCCGCGCGCGAAATAGCCTACGGACTGGTACGCGCCCGCCATCGCAATTCAATGGAACGCGAGGATTTCCTGACGCCCGGCGAGGTGACCGAATTCCGCATCAGGATGCACCCCACGGCGAATCACTTCCTGAAGGGCCATCGCATCAGGCTGGAGATTACCAGCAGCGACTTCCCGAACCACGATCGGAATCACAACACAGGGAAGAACGACCTCGCGGATACCGAACTCGTGCCCGCCACGCAGACCATAGCACACTCGCCGCAGTATCCATCGCGGCTTGTCGTCAACGTGGATAGTGAATAGAGGGAACATCTGAAATCGTGATGGTTCTGCAGGAAGCGAGGCGGCGGGCGCTCGTGGAGGGAAACGCCAAAGGCAACGGCGAATGGCAAGGGCCGGCGCGGCAACGGCGAACGGCAACGGCTGTACGACGATGGCAAGTGAGTAATACCATCACGATTTCAGATGCTGCCAATGAATAGACGTTCGCAACTATAGCTTCCTGGAGGGACAATCAGATGCTGAATGTTGGCGTTATTGGAATGCGCGGTATCGGCAATCAACATGCCGACTGCTATGCAAGCAGCGAACACGCGCAAGTCGTTGCCACCTGTGATCTTGTGCCGGAGCTTGCCGACGAGGCCGCCGCGCGCCTCGGCGTCAAGGCCTACTACGACATGAACGAGATGATCGGTAGTGAAGACCTCGACATCGTGGATGTCTCGACCGGCGGGGTCGAGAACGGCTCGGATCACTACGCGCCGGTGATGGCGGCGCTGAATGCCGGCAAACACGTGCTGTGCGAGAAGCCGATCAGCAACAACATCGTCGAGGCCCGCGAGATGGTGGCGACGGCCCGCAAGAATAACCTCTGCTTCGGCGTGAACCTGAACCACCGCTTCACGCCTGCCGCCTTCAAGGCCCACGACTGGCTGGAAGAGGGCCGCCTCGGCGAGGTCAACTTCATCAACATGGCGCTCTGGATCGGGAATCCGAAGGACGATGAGTTCTTCCACCTGCGCGCCCTGCACCCACACTCGATTGATGTCATGCGCTATTTCTGCGGCTCCATCGAGTACGTGCAGGCGTTCCTGAAGCGTTCGGAGGGCCGCACCTGCTGGTCGAATGCCTCGATCAACGTCAAGTTCGCAAGTGGCGTCATCGGCCATCTCACCGGCAGCTACGACATGACGACTTCCCACCCGATGGAACGCTGCGAGGTCGCCGGCACCAGGGGCCGCTTCGTCATTGACAACGTGTACGAAGACCTGACACTGTGGCTCCACGACGCCGAAGAGGTCACCAATATCCACAACTCGATCTTCGGCGGACTGACCGGCTTTGGGGATACCTTCCGGATGCGGATTCATCGTTTCTGCGAGCAGGTGGCCGAGGGTGCGGATCCGGGAGACA